>CAMDKY010000008.1 GCA_945901245.1 Polynucleobacter meluiroseus
GGCTTTAGCAGCAACGCGGCAACTGGGTAAACGTCAACTGACCTGGCTCAGGGCAATTGAAGGCCGACAGGTGTTTAATCCATTTGATGCGAGCGGCCACCAAGCCGCCCTCGAATACTGCTTACAACAGCTTAATTCGATCAAATAACAATCGTTTGCGCTGCATTGGGCGCGCGCTCTACAACCTCACCAACGACCCATGCCTTAAGGCCCTGGGCTCGAAGAGAGGCGAGGGCTTTATCTGCCTCGCTTTTGGCAAGAACTACGACCATGCCAATGCCGCAATTAAAAACGCGGACCATTTCTGCATCAACGACGCCGCCTTTCATTTGCAGCCAGCGAAATAAATCGGGCAACACCCAACTATCTCGATGCAGAATAGCTTGGGTATGCTCAGGCAAAACACGGGGTACGTTATCGACTAACCCGCCGCCCGTAATGTGGGCCATGCCCTTGACGTCGACTTCGCCAATTAACTTCAATAATGGTTTAACGTAAATTTCAGTCGGCGCCATCACCACATCAATTAATGGGCGTCCACCAATGTCATCACTGGGCTTGGCGCCAGCACGTTCAATAATCTTTCGGACCAATGAGTAACCATTGGAGTGTGCGCCACTCGAGCCCAAGGCCAGGATGACATCGCCCGGCACAATGCGGCTACCATTAATGATTTTGGATTTTTCAACGGCGCCAACAGCAAAACCAGCTAAGTCGTATTCGCCGTCGGGGTACATACCGGGCATTTCAGCAGTCTCACCACCAATCAGGGCGCAGCCAGCCAGTTCACAGCCGGTTGCAATGCCGCCAACCACGGTTGCGGCCGTGTCCACCGTCAGTTTGCCGCACGCAAAGTAATCTAAAAAGAACAGGGGCTCAGCGCCCTGAACCAAAATGTCATTGACACTCATGGCGACCAAATCCTGGCCAATGGTGTCATGGCGATTCCACTCAAACGCTAATTTCAGCTTAGTGCCCACGCCGTCGGTGCCCGATACCAATACCGGCTCCCGATAGCGCTTGGGCACTTCAAACAGGGCACCAAAGCCGCCAATACCAGCCAAAACTCCTTCGCGCATGGTTTTCTTGGCCAGCGGCTTGATGCGGTCGACTAAGGCATCGCCTGCGTCGATATCAACGCCAGCATCGCGATAGGAGAGGCCTTGGGCTTTGGAATCAGGGGTTGGAGTCATGGGCAGTGGTTTAGAAATAAGGAGAAAGCATGCATTGGTCGGTAGAATCATTGAATTCTAGAGGATCAATGCCCCATGGCAGAAATTTTTACCCCTTTTTTAGCTGCGTTTATTCTTGCCTATGCTCTGCGCCCAATAGCAATCAGGCTTGAGGGTCTGCACATTCCTCGCGCCCTAGCAGCAAGCTTAACGATTATTTTTGGCCTCAGCCTGGTTACTGGGCTCTTCATGCTGCTAATAAATCTCCTTGGCCATGAAATTCCCCTGATTAAAACCAAACTGCCCATTTGGGTGCAAAACACGCAAGCGTGGCTCGAGCCCATCCTGACCGAGTACCACATTGATTTTGATTGGGCTGCACTGCGTGAAACCATGACTCAAAAAGTCACAACGCACTTGAGCACGAATGCCGATGCCTTAGTCGGCTCTACGCTTGATACGATTCTTTTATCGGGTAGCTCGGTAATGCATGGTTTTGTTAATTTAGTTCTGATTTTGTTTGTCTTGTTTTATCTCTTAATTGACTGGAATCACTTTTTCAAACTGCTCGAGGGCTTGATTCCTCTGCGCTTTGCCGCTACAGCGCGCCACCTCTGTATGCATACCGATGGACTACTGTCGCAATACTTGCGCGGGCAGATTCTGGTCATCCTAATCATGGCCACCTTTTATAGTATTAGCCTGAGCGTTGCTGGGATGGAAGGGGCAATTGCATTAGGCGTCTTCACGGGTCTAATGATCATCATTCCTTACATTGGCATTGCCCTGGGACTTGGCATTGGCATTCTCTCAGTCATCCTGCAATTTGGCTTTGGTTCTGAATTGCTATGGGTATTGGCCATCTTCGGCGCTGGGCAGTTTTTAGAAGGATTTTTTCTTACGCCGCGTTTAGTAGGCGAGCGAATTGGACTCCACCCCGTCGCCGTTTTATTTGCCTTGATTATTTTTGGCAAGCTCTTTGGATTTTTTGGTGTCTTGCTCGCCCTCCCGGCAAGCGCCGTTAGTCTCGTACTCATTCAATTTGGCTGGTCTTTGTATATCAAGAGTGCGTGGTACCAAGGGAAATGAGCTCCAATGCCCTGCCGCGGCAATTTGCTTTAGACCTTGGTCGCACACACCAAGCGTCCCTCAGTAATTTTTTACCTGGTGGTGATCGTGCTCTGATTTCGACACTGCAAAAAGTGGCTGAGCAGTGGACTTCGTCTACCGCGATTTCGGCAGCGATGGATGCAAACCCTTTAAACCACCGCTGGATTTACTGGTGGGGCCTGCCCGGGTCGGGGCGCAGCCATTTACTGCAAGCCCTTATACATGCAGCCCAAAGCGCCTCACTCAACTCCTATTATTTAAGAAGTGATGATCCGAGTGCTTGGGTCAGGCTAGAAGCAGAGCTACCGCAACAGCTAGAGGCAGCCATGCCAACCGCTATTGCGGTAGATGACGTGGACCTTCTTGACGAGCGACTGAGCGGCGCACTCTTTCGTGTTCTCAATGCGGTCCGGGATAGCCAGCAACTGTATATTTTTATGGCCGGCAGCGATGCGCCTAGCAACCTCAAATTGCGGGAGGATCTGCGAACGCGCTTAGCTTGGGGCCTGGTATTCCAAACCCACTTACTTAGCGATCATGAGAAGATACAGGCACTAGAGCAAGCGGCGAGCGATCGTGGACTGGTACTCTCACCGGATGTGCTGCCATGGCTTTTGAGTCGTTTTTACCGCGATATGCCCAACCTCATGGCGCTACTCGATGCCCTTGATGCCTATTCCTTGGAAACAAAACGGGCGGTTACCTTGCCATTGGTGCGCGAACTACTGCAGCTATCTAGCAGCCCGAATAACGAATTGATGAACCGATGACCCAACTTGCTTTATTTGATTTAGACCACACCCTGTTGCCCTTCGATAGTGATTACGAGTGGGGGCAATTTTTAGTTCGCCAAGGGGTTGTTGATGCGGTTGATTATGCGCAGAAAAACGACCAGTTTTATGCGGACTACAAGCTCGGTAAGTTAGACATCGATGCTTTTCTACGCTTTGCTTTAAAGCCGCTCTCCGAGCATCCGCGCGCCCAATTGCAGCAATGGCACGATGCGTTTATGGCAGAAGTGATTATTGGCAAACTGCATCCAGCCGCCATTGCTTTAGTAAAACGTCACCAAGATTCGGGTGATTTGTGTTGCGTTGTCACTGCGACCAATAGCTTTGTAACGCGCCCAATTGTGAATGCATTTGGCATTACGCATTTAGTGGCCACTGAACCCGCTACCGTCAATCAGGACGCTAGCCAAATGTTTACCGGCGCCGTGCATGGCATTCCCAGTTTTCGGGAAGGAAAGATTCAGCGGGTACAGGATTGGTTAGCCTCTTTGGGTCACACGATGGATCAGATGGAGAAGAGTTATTTTTATTCAGATTCACTCAATGACTTACCGCTACTCGAGCAAGTAAGTCATCCTGTCGCAACTAATCCAGACTCCCGCTTGCGTGCAGAAGCGGAAAAAAGGCAATGGCCTATTTTGGAACTGTTCGCATGATTACCAAGTTAATCCAGCGTATTTTCCGCCGCAGCCCCCGAGCCAAGGTGACGCAATCAACTGCCGCCGGCGCTCCCAAGCGCATTAATAAAAAAGCCCATCGAATTGACCCGCAGCTTCTTTCCAAAAATGCCGTCAAAGTAACCCATACCTTGCAGCAGGCAGGCTACCAGGCTTATATCGTTGGTGGGGCAGTGCGTGATCTTGCGCTCGGCATTGGCCCAAAAGACTTTGATGTGGCAACCAATGCCACTCCCGAGCAAGTGCAAAAGCTGTTTCGTAAGTCACGCCTAATTGGTCGTCGCTTTCAGATTGTGCACGTTACTTTTTTTGGCAAAGAGCGCCCTGAAATCATTGAAGTATCGACCTTTCGAGCATTACTTGAAAACGCGGGTGACCATGTCGCTGACAGCGGCCGCATTCTGCGTGACAATGTTTGGGGCACTCAAGTAGAAGACGCTACGCGGCGTGACTTCACGATTAATGCCATGTATTACGATCCCGCTACTGAGACCGTACTCGATTACCACGGTGGCATGGCCGATATGCAGCGGCGTACCTTGCGCATGATTGGCGATCCCAGTAAGCGCTACCGTGAAGACCCCGTGCGCATGCTGCGGGCGATTCGGTTTGCTGCCAAAACCGGCTTTACCCTGGCCCCCGAAACGCGGGCGCCCATTGCCAAACTGGCTAAGCTAATTCATGACGTACCTGCTGCCCGCCTTTTTGATGAAATCCTCAAACTGCTGATGTCGGGCTACTCGTGGCCAGCGATTCAGGGTTTGCGGGAAGCAGGGCTGCACCATGGAGTATTGCCCTTATTGGATGCCGCACTGGACCCCAAAGAAGGTCTTCCAGGCAGCGAAGCATTTATACGCTTAGCCTTAAATAATACCGATGAACGCATTCAGAACGGCAAAGGGGTTTCTGCCGGCTTTCTATTTGCTACCCTGCTGTGGCCTGAGCTACTCAGTACATGGCAAAAAAATCTGGCTTCCGGCATGGCTAATATCGCAGCCTTACATGCTGCCATGGACGACGTGATCGCAACCCAAAGCAAGGGCATGATGATTCAACGGCGCTTCGAGGCCGATATGCGCGAGATTTGGGCCCTACAGCCTCGGTTCGATAAACGCATTGGCCGTTTCCCACAACGGATGCTGGAGCTACCACGCTTTCGGGCGGGCTATGACTTCATGTTGCTTCGCTGCGCTACAGGAGAGCGGTCAGCCACATTGGGGCAGTGGTGGACTGACTTTATTGACGCCGACCCATCTGGTCAGGAGGCTTTATTGCTCGCCGTCAAGGACGAGGTGCCACTGATTGGTGCGGGGGGCACAGCAAGCAAGCGCCGCAGACGGCGTAAGCCTAAGACGGCCCCTGCCGCAAGCCCGGATCAGGCGACAAGCGACTAAATTGAGACCGGCAAGCACGTTTTAAAATTCTTCAGTAAAGTACGCATATATTCAGTTAGGGGCCATTATGGCAAAAGCATATATCGGGTTTGGTGGCAATGTTGGCGATACACGCCAGATCATCACCGATGCCATTGTCTGCCTCGCATTGCGTAATCAACTGCAAATCATCCACAAAAGCTGCTTATATCAAAGCGCGCCGGTCGAAGCGATGGGCGGCGATTACATTAATTCCGTAGTGCAGGTTGAAACTGAACTAACGCCGTATGGCCTTTTGCATGTCTGCCAAACCATTGAGCAGCAATTTGGTCGTGAGCGTCCCTATGAAAATGCGCCGCGTACCCTAGATCTCGATATTTTATATTTTGAGGGTATTGCGCAAGGCGACACCGAGCTCACTCTGCCGCACCCCCGCATTACCGAACGCTCGTTTGTCTTGCTGCCCCTCTTGGAAATCGCACCGGATTTTTTTCTGCCGGAATTTGGCGCACTCAAAAGTTACCTGCCTAAAGTAGCGCATCAACGCATTGAAAAACTGACTTGCCGTCACTGCGCAAGCGATGATGCGGCCGAATATCGCCCCTCGGCCCATTAATTCATTACACTCGCGGTATGAGTTATTTGCAAGGCGAAAAGCCCATTACGATTTCTAAACTGCTCTCGATGCGTGCGGAGCAGGAAAAAATTGCTGTCCTGACGGCCTACGATTCCACCATGGCTGGATTGCTTAATCGCTGTGATATCGATGTGATTTTGGTTGGCGATTCCCTTGGTAATGTGGTTCAGGGCCACAACAGCACCACACCGGTTACCGTGGACGAGATGGCTTATCATACCCAGTGCGTTGCGAGAGCAAATGCAAAAGCCTTTTTGATAGCCGATCTACCCTTTGCCAGCTATGGCGATCCCTACCTTGCCTTGGAGTCCGCCGCTGAACTGATGCGCGCCGGAGCAGACATGGTCAAACTCGAGGGAGGAGATTGGCAAGTGGACATCATTGCCCACTTGGTCGAGCGTAGCGTGCCTGTATGCGCTCACCTCGGTTTGTTACCCCAGTCGGTCCATTTGCTTGGCGGCTATAAAGTGCAAGGCAAAAACAAAGATGCCGCAGCACTAATGCTGGAACAGGCTCAGGCGTGCGCTGCTGCTGGCGCCCAACTGCTGGTGCTGGAAGCCATTCCATCGGCATTAGGGAAAAAAATTACAGAAGCGGTATCCATTCCAACGATTGGCATTGGGGCTGGACCAGACTGCTCAGGCCAAGTATTGGTATTACCGGACATGCTCGGAATTAGCCCTGGCAAGCCCCCTAAATTCGTTAAGAATTTTATGGAAGGCAAACCCTCCATCGAGGCGGCAGTCAAAGCGTATGTTCGTGACGTAAAAGCAGGCCGTTTTCCGGGTCCGGAACACGGCTTCGCCTCTTAGTCAATTTCAGTCCTTAACTAAAAAAGCCTTTTACGCTATCAAACCACCCTTTTTGGTGGGGATTGTGTTTAGCACCGCCGGTACGCAGGCTCTCATCAAACTGCTTGAGTAAGTCCTTTTGCTCATCGGACAACTTGACTGGTGTCTCTACCATCACATGCACAAACAGGTCGCCCACGACGGCAGAGCGCAATCCTTTAATGCCTTTATTGCGCAAGCGGAATGTTTTGCCCGTTTGCGTTCCTTCCGGAATCGGAAACTCCACCCGACCAGTCAATGTTGGCACTTCAATCTCACCGCCGATGGTTGCCGTTGCAAATGAAATGGGCATTTGTACATGCAGGTCGCTCCCATCGCGCTCAAACACAGGATGCGGCTTCACGCGCACCTCGACATACAAATCGCCACTGGGACCGCCATTGACGCCGGGCTCGCCATTGCCAACGGAGCGCACACGCATACCGTCATCAATACCAGCCGGGATCTTAATCTCTAATGTCTTTTGTTCTTTTAACTTGCCACTGCCATGGCATTGCTTACAAGGCTTCGGAATGTATTGACCCGTACCGCGGCACTTGGGGCAGGTTTGTTGCATTGAAAAAAAGCCTTGCGCTACGCGGACTTGGCCTTGACCGTTACAGGTTGGGCAAGTCTCGACCTTGCTGCCAGGTTCAGCACCACTGCCGCTACAGTACTTGCAATTGCTCCAACTGGGCACCCGAATTTGAGTGGAATAACCCTCGGCTGCTTGCTCAAGAGTAATGTCCATGTTGTAACGCAGATCGGCGCCCTTGTAGACTTGAGGTCCTGCGCTGCGGCCACCGCCTTGACCAAAAATATCCCCGAAAATATCACCAAAGGCATCCGCAAAACCGCCGCCTGCAAATCCACCGCCGGCCATATTGGGATCAACGCCAGCATGGCCATATTGATCGTAGGCAGCGCGCTTTTGCGGGTCGCTGAGCATCTCATAGGCTTCCTTTGCCTCCTTGAATTTAGCCTCAGCACCGGGATTGTCGGGATTGCGATCAGGGTGGTGCTTCATCGCTAATTTGCGATACGCCTTTTTTAACTCCTCGTCGCTGGCATTTTTTCCAACGCCCAATACATCATAAAAATCGCGTTTACTCGTAGCCACAGCCTATTCCTCTCAGCATCATTAAAACGACACAAGTCGGCTCTAGGCCGACTTGTGTTTACTACCCATGTAAAAAGGGGATTATTTCTTATCCTCTTTAACCTCTTTGAAGTCGGCATCGACTACGTCTGCATCGGCAGGACCGCCTTGCGATGCGCTCGCGCCAGCAGCACCAGGGGCAGAGCCGCCGGCTTTGGCTTGCTCAGCAGCAAAGGCTTTCTCGCCCAGCTTTTGACTTGCCGTACCCAGGGCTTCGGTTTTGGCCTCAATGGCTGCTTTATCACTGCCTTTAATGGCCTCTTCGAGCTCTTTCAAGGCTTTTTCAATTGCCTCTTTTTCAGCCGCCTCTAAGCTGGCGCCATGCTCTTCCAAAGATTTCTTGGTTGAGTGGGCCAAGGCATCTGCCGTGTTACGGGCAGTGACGAGCTCCAACACTTTTTTGTCTTCGGCTGCATTGGCTTCAGCATCCTTTACCATCCGCTGAATTTCCTCTTCGGTTAAGCCGGAGTTTGCCTTAATGGTAATTTTGTTTTCTTTACCAGAAGCCTTGTCTTTGGCGGTGACATGCAAAATACCGTTGGCATCAATATCGAAGGTAACTTCAATCTGTGGGGTACCACGCGCAGCCGGTGGAATACCTTCTAAATTGAACTCGCCCAGTAGCTTATTGGCACTGGCCATCTCACGCTCACCTTGGTAGCACTTAATTGTGACCGCAGGCTGGTTATCTTCCGCTGTGGAATAGACCTGGGCATGCTTGGTTGGAATGGTGGTGTTTTTTGGAATCATCTTGGTCATCACGCCGCCCAAGGTTTCAATACCCAAGGAGAGTGGCGTTACGTCCAGCAGCAGAACGTCTTTGCGGTCGCCCGACAAAACCGATCCCTGAATCGCGGCGCCAACAGCAACGGCTTCGTCTGGGTTTACGTCTTTGCGTGGCTCTTTACCAAAGATGTCCTTCACTTTGTCTTGTACTTTTGGCATGCGCGTTTGACCGCCGACCAAAATGACGTCATCGATATCGGATGCCGATACGCCCGCATCCTTGAGTGCCATTTGGCATGGGCCCATGGTGCGCTCAATCAACTCCTCCACCAAGGACTCGAGTTTGGAGCGGGTGAGTTTTAAGTTCAAATGCTTAGGGCCGCTGGCATCAGCGGTGACGTAAGGCAAATTGATTTCGGTTTGCTGCGATGAGGACAATTCAATCTTGGCTTTTTCTGCTGCATCTTTTAAACGCTGCAATGCCAAGACGTCTTTGCTGAGATCAACGCCCTGCTCTTTTTTGAACTCATCAATGATCCAGTCGATGATGCGCTGGTCAAAATCTTCGCCGCCCAAAAAGGTATCGCCGTTGGTAGAAAGTACTTCAAACTGCTTTTCACCATCGACGTTGGCAATTTCAATAATCGAGACGTCAAAGGTTCCGCCGCCCAGGTCGTATACAGCAATCTTCCGGTCGGTTTTTTCTTGTTTGTCGAGGCCAAATGCCAAAGCGGCTGCAGTAGGCTCATTGATGATGCGCTTCACTTCAAGGCCTGCGATGCGACCTGCATCTTTGGTGGCTTGGCGTTGGCTGTCATTAAAGTAGGCCGGTACCGTGATCACGGCTTCTGTGACCTCTTCACCCAAATAATCTTCAGCTGTCTTTTTCATCTTGCGCAGAATTTCAGCAGAAACCTGCTGTGGCGCCATTTTTTTATCGCGCGCCTCAACCCATGCATCGCCGTTATCCGCTTGAATAATTTTGTATGGCATCAGGCTAATGTCTTTTTGTACTTCTTTGTCGCTAAATTTACGGCCCATCAGGCGCTTTACCGCATAGACGGTATTGCGTGGATTGGTAACCGATTGGCGTTTTGCAGGGGCGCCAACAAGCACTTCGCCGTCTTCCATGTAGGCAATGATCGAAGGGGTTGTACGTCCACCTTCGGCGTTTTCAATCACGCGAGGGGTACCGTTTTCAATTACAGAAACGCACGAGTTGGTGGTTCCTAAGTCAATTCCAATAATCTTTCCCATATCTACTCCGCTTAAAAATGAGGTGTGCGCAAAAGTTGCGTTATTACGTCTGATGAAAGGTATTTGGGGTCAAAAAAGGCCAATTCAAGGGTCAAAAACCCAGAAAAAACCAATTTATTCTCTTTTTTTGACCTAAATGCTGGTTTTAGTTACTAAGCCGACTGACTCACGGTGACCAAAGCGGGTCTTAAAACTCGATCCGCCAGGGAATAGCCGCGCTGCAACACGCTCACCACAGTTCCAGGCTCTTGGTCCGACGGAACCATTGAGATGGCTTGATGGTGATGGGGGTCAAATTTATCGCCGCTAGCGGGGTTTATTTCCACTAGGCGACCTTTATCAAAGGCGCTCATTAACTGTTTAAGCGTGATCTCTAAGCCTTCCTTAAACCCCTTGGCATCCACTGCTTCTGCGCTGAGTGCGGCATAAAGGCTATCGGCAACCGGTACTAAGTGCTCAGCAAATCCTTCAATGGCAAATTTATGCGCCTTACCAATGTCTTCTGCTGCACGTCGGCGGATGTTTTCACCCTCGGCTTTGGCACGCAAAAAGTTGTCTTGCATTTCACTCAATTTTTGCTGCAGTTCGGCCAACTGCTGCTCGGCAGTAGGCTCTATCGCTACTTCTGAGGTGCTAGCCGCCGTATCCACTGGCCTTGCTTCTGCTGGATTTTCTACTGCTGGATTGGGTTTTTCTTGGGTCATGGGTCTAAATCGCTTTAGTAAATTCAGAAAGGAAGTCGCTTTGAGCGCACTTACTGCTACTTATTTCATCTGTATATGGGTGCAAAACAGGTCATTTCAAGGGGATGCTGGGGCGGTAGGGTTGGCAATATGTGCCTCGGCAACCGCAACCAGGGCATTACGCTTTGCCAAGACCTCGGGCGTCTCGTCGGTCAGGGGCCAGGCAGCCAGGTGATCCGCCGCAATCGCATGCAGCGCATTGATCCATGCTGGACTGTTATTCAGGCAGGGAATGTAGCGGTAATCATTACCGCCATGCTCAATAAAAATTTCTTTCCCTTCCATGGCAATTTCTTCGAGCGTCTCTAAGCAGTCGGCCGGAAATCCAGGACAAAAAATATCGACCCGAGGGCATTGTTCTTTGCCGAGCTGCTCGAGGGTGGGCGCCGTATACGGCTTAAGCCACTCCGCTTTACCAAAGCGGGACTGAAAGGTAACGATGTATTGCCCTGGAATGAGTCCCAAGGCCTCGCCCAGCAAGCGGCCACTTTTGAGGCACTCACAGTGATAGGGATCGCCCTTTAACAAATTGCGTTTAGGCAGACCATGAAAAGACAGAACCAGGCGCTCGCCTTTCGTAAAATCAGGACGACCTTCTTTGTCCCAAAAGTCGGTTACTTGTTGGCGTAAGGCTGCAATGTAGGCGGGGTGGTCATGGTAGTGCTTGACCATGCGCACTTCCGGCTGATTGCGCCATGCGCGCAGCACACGGAACACCTCATCAAAACTCGATGCTGTGGTTGTTGCCGAATACTGTGGATACAGGGGTAGCAGCAGTAAGCGCTCCATGCCCTCCGCCTGTAATGCATCTAAGGCTTCTTGGGTGCTGGGTTTGCCATAGCGCATGGCCAAGTCCACCAACACGGTTTGGTTTTGATTGGCGTAGTTTGCGGCAAGTGATTTGGCTTGCAAAAGCGAGTAGTGCAGAAGTGGCGACCCCAATTCAGGCAACCAAATCGTGGCGTATTTTTTGGCCGAGGCGCCACTGCGAATCGGCAAAATAATGCCATTCAAAATAAACCACCAAATGATGCGTGGAATTTCCACGACCCGCGGATCGGAGAGGAATTCTTTTAAATAGACTTTAACGGCGCCGCGGGTAGGCGCTGCAGGCGTACCTAAGTTCAGCAGCAATATTGCAGTCTTGCTGGGACGAAGATGGGGGTTTTGATTCAAAACAAATCCTTAGGAATGGCTCAGGGCACCAGAAAGCAACTTCGACGTGATGTCAACAATCGGAATAACCCGATCATAAGCCATACGCGTTGGTCCGATTACCCCTAGGGTACCGACAATAGTGCCATCTACGCTGTAAGGTGCGCTGATGATCGCTAAATCCTCGTAAGGCAATAAATCGCTTTCACCGCCAATAAAGATTTGAATGCCATCGGCATGGCTCGACACATCCAGCAACTGCATCAGGACGGATTTTTGCTCGAGCATATCGAACATCTTGCGGAGTCTATCGAGATTGGAACTAAGGTCACCGACATTCAGTAGGCGGCGCTCGCCCGAAAGCACCATACTGCCATAGCCCATATCACCAATGGTTGAGCTGCTATCCAGGGCCAAGGTCATCAAGCCAGAGATGTCGGTTCGTAAATTGTCCAAGTCGGCCTTGAGGCGCAGGCGAACCTCATCAAAGCTTCTTCCTGAAAACTGGGAGTTGATGTAATTGCCAGCTTCGACTAATTGGCTTGGGCTGTAGTCTTGGTTAGTCGGCAAAATGCGGTTTTGCACGTCGCCTTCTGGCGTCACCACGATTAACAAAATTTTGCCCTCACCCAGGCGTAAGAATTCAATGTGCTTAAAAATTTGAGTGCGCTTGGGGGTCGTCACTACACCCGCAAAATGAGTGAGGCTGGATAAGATTTCTGCGGCCGAATTAATCACGTGTTGCGGCGAATCCGGCATTAACTGTTGTTCTAGGTCGCGCGCTGCGACGGCCTCCAAAGGCTGCATCGTCAACATCGTATCGACAAAAAGGCGATATCCTCGCGGCGTCGGAATACGGCCGGCTGAAGTATGGGGACTAGTAACAAAGCCCATTTCCTCTAAATCAGCCATCACATTTCGAATCGTTGCTGCGGAGAGGTCTAAGCCTGAAAAACGCGATAAGGTCCTGGATCCAATAGGCTGTCCCTCCTCAATGTATCGCTCGATGAGGGTTTTTAAGAGGGCGCGGGAGCGGTCATCCATGGTGGGCTTTATTTTATGCCTATGGTTTAATCTTGATATGGTAAGCCCTTCTTCCCCAACTCACCCAAAAGCCTTCGGCCGAATTGCGATTGTTGGCAAATACCAGGCAGACGGCATCGAGCACTACCTTCATGAGCTGGCCAAGCTAGCCCTTGGAGTCGGCTGCGAGGTCTTTCTAGAGGCATCAACCGCTGAAAATACGCAAATCAGTAACTATCCCCTTAAAAAAGTAGAGGATTTTGCTGGATCGATTGATTTAGCGATTGTGCTGGGTGGCGATGGCACTATGCTGGGCATTGGGCGTCAACTCGCTGGCAGTCAAGTCCCATTAGTGGGCGTTAACTTAGGACGCCTGGGTTACATGACCGACATCCCAATTCAGGATGTCAAAACCGTCCTGACAGAAATCATTGCGGGGCACTATGAGGCAGACGAGCGCTCTCTTTTGGATGCCGTCGTTTTACGCGATGGTGTCGTAATTAATCGCGCCCTTGCCCTAAATGACGTAGTTGTCAACCGCTCCGGAATATCTGGCATGGTGGAGTTGGCAGTCAAGGTTAATGACTCGTTTATGTACAACCAGCGCTCGGACGGCTTGATTGTGTCGACGCCCACCGGATCGACCGCCTATGCCTTATCCGCTGGCGGCCCGATATTGCATCCGCGGGTTGCAGGCATCTTGCTCGTGCCAATTGCGCCCCATGCCCTCTCCAATCGACCCATCGTCCTACCGCAAGATGCAAAAACCAGCATTGAGATTATTAGTGGCCGTGAGGTCATTGTCAATTTTGATATGCAATCACTAACCCACTTGCAGGTAGGCGATTGCGTCGAAGTGTGTCAGTCCGACAAGACGATTTCTTTGTTGCATCCACGCGGTCACAGTGACTACAGGACTTTGCGTGAAAAGCTACATTGGAATGAGTATCCATCGACATTCTGAAACCACTTTATTCAGTACTCTAGATCCATGCTGCAAACCATAGCCCTTCGCGACTTTGTCATTGTTGACGCGCTTGAGCTTGATTTCACATCGGGCTTTACCGTGCTAACCGGTGAAACCGGTGCCGGCAAATCGATCTTGCTGGATGCGCTCGGCCTTGTCTTGGGTGAGCGTGCCGATAGCAGTCAAATCCGCGAAGGCTGCAACCGCGCTGAAATCAGCGCCCTTTTCCAAATGGATGGTGATGTGCAAGTAGCCATAGCTGCTTGGCTAGATGAATGCGGCTTTCCCAGTGAGGACCAGGGCCAGAGTCTTTTTTTAAAACGCATCGTCGAAAGCAATGGGCGTAGTCGAGCCTTTATTAATGGCAGTGTCGCTACGCTCACCCAACTGCGTGAGGCGGGCGATCAGCTGGTGGATATCCACGGGCAACATGCCCATCAACTATTACTCAAAGGTGGCGCGCAGCGCGATTTACTCGACCGGCATGCTGGCCTTACTCCAGCGGTAGCAGATGTTGCTAAGGCCTTTCGCACACTGCACGACTTACGCAAGCAACTACTCCAAGCCGAAAATGCTGGCCACGATATTGCACGCGAGCGCGAGCGCCTCGAGTGGCAACTGGAGGAATTAACTGGGCTTGCACCGATTTCGGGAGAATGGCTCACCATCCAAACCGATCATGCCAGATTAGCCAATGCCGCAAAAATCATTAGCGGCTGCCAAGAATCAATCATGATCCTAAGCGAAGCCGATAACTCAGTCGAATCCTCCCTTTCTAAAATGAATGGCGTAATGCAGGACTTGGTCGAACACGATGCCAACTTAAAAGATATTGCGGATGCCCTGGAGTCCGCACAAATTCAAGTCGATGAGGCGGTGCATGGCCTTAACCGCTATTTGCAAAAATTAGATCTCGATCCCGATCGCTTGGCAGAGCTGGAAACCCGTATGCAAAATCTCCACAGTGCAGCGCGTAAGTACAAAGTGGATGCTGATGCATTACCTCAATTATTAAATGACACAGCCGATCACTTACAAGCCTTAACTGCAGCGCAAGACGTCGATGCGCTCCGCAATAAAGTAAAGCAAGCGGAAGAGGTTTATCTCACGGCCGCAAAGCAACTGTCACAGAAACGCAGTAAAGCAGCAAGCCAACTCAGCAAAGCAGTGACCTTAGCGATGCAAGATCTATCGATGGCTGGCGGTCAACTGGAAATCGCCCTCCTGCCGCTATCCGAGGGTGGAGCTAGCGGCCTTGAGCAAATTGAGTTTCAAGTGGCGGGACATGCTGGTAGCACCCCACGCTCGCTTGCGAAAGTTGCTTCTGGCGGTGAACTTGCCCGCATTAGCCTAGCTATCAGCGTCATCACCAGCAAAGCTTCCTTTACGCCCACTTTAATTTTTGATGAAGTCGATGCTGGTATTGGTGGCGCCGTTGCCGAAACGGTTGGAAAGCTGTTGCGTCAGCTAGGTGAATCCCATCAAATTATCTGTGTAACCCACTTACCCCAGGTTGCAGCCCAAGGCAACCACCACCTCAAAGTCAGTAAATCCCAGGCAGGTAATAAAACACTCTCCCAAGTTAGCGCCCTGGGCCGCAATGAGCGCGTGGAAGAAATCGCCCGCATGCTGGGTGGTGCGACCATTACCGATACAACCCGGCGCCATGCCCGCGAGTTACTCGAGCAGAATTAATTCAGTTTATTAAGCTTCGGCGCTTGATTCAGCTATTCGATGTATCTTGAAAGATGTCTTTCCACAGTGCGCTGACTGCAGCGCGCGCCTCGAGTAGGTCTGGATGCAGATTGATATCCACTCTCGTCTTTTCAGCCCCATCAAGGCGAAGTCGGTGCTGCTGTTCACGTAGTAAACGATAGGCGTCGGCTACGGCAGTTGCTGCTGCAGCTGAAATCAGGCCTGCATTGGCAGCAATGCCCAATAAGGCAATATTCCCTAAGTTACCAATCAGGGCGGGATGTTGGTGTGCATGCGCCAATACCAAAAATTGCACGATGAATTCAATATCAACCATGCCGCCAGCGTCGTGCTTCAGATCGAATTGACTGCTGGGGTTGGGGTGTCCTGCATGCACTTTGCGACGCATATCTGAAATCTCGAAGCGCAAGGTCGCAACGTCACGTACCTGACTAAGGACATCCGAGCGAATAGCATCAAACTGCAGTGCCACACGAGGGCTTCCGGCAGCACAACGGGCGCGCGTCAGTGCTTGGTGCTCCCATACCCAAGCCGCGTTATCGCCCTCCCTAAATTGGTATTTGCGAAAGGAGTCAAGGCTCGTTACCAAAAAACCGGCTGAGCCATTTGGTCGCAAGCGAGTATCAATCTCAAATAAGGTGCCTGCTGCAGTATGTGCGGTAAGCCAATTGATCATGCGCTTGGCTAGCAATGAAAAAACTTCTTGCGCCATTAAACTAAGGGTATCGTGTTGCGCTTCGCCTTGGTCGTATAAAAAGACTAAATCCAAATCCGAGGCATAGCCCAATTCCTTGCCGCCCAATTTGCCATAGGCAATGACTGCAAATGATGGCAGAGTGACCTCTAAATCAAATTTATTAGCCACGCCCGGCCAAATTCGCTCAAAGCTCGCTTGCAGCATTAAATCTGCTAATGCAGATAAGCGATCACTTACTGCTTCCACGCTCAGGGGCTTGGTAATTCCTATTCCCAGATCCGCCAACAAGGTAATAAAAGTCTCTGTGTGGTGCGTGACCCGTAAAATATCCATGGCATGCTCGGCCGCGCCATCGCCGTCTGCCAGCGCATCATCGAGGCGCATGTCCAGGTCTGTTTTAACGCCTTTCCAGTAGGCCTCGGGGTGATTCACTAGCTCGGATTCAGAGCGAGTGGAAAGCAAGTAATCCAGTAAATGGGGATGGCGGCTTAAGTAGTTCGCGCCCCATTGTGAGGCCTGTAATAAAGCCAAAATATTATGCAAGGCACTGGGGTATTCGGCCAAGATAGACAGGTAGGCACTGCGCCGGGCAATTGCCTCAAGCAAATCAAAAAAGCGCAGTAAGGTTTGATCTGCCAATGCAGAACTAATTGCATAATTATTTAACTGCTCTGCCGCCTTGCAAATCAAGTTATTAAATATATGCCGACTTTTTTCAGGTAGGCTGCGGTGCTTTGAGCTGTCGAGCCATGTTTGCCAACGCTGGCATGCCACAGGGTAGCGCTCACAGCTTGGCTCCCAATCAGGCGCAATCGATTCCGTATCCAGGCGGGTTTTGTCATCCAGTACAAACGCCTTTTCAAAGAGGCGTGCAACCCGATCTTGATGGCGATTTAGCTCTTCCAAAAATCGCGGTAAGTCGTTGCTGGCATTGCCATCCGGTCCGGTCATGGCCTCTGCCAGGCGAGATCGGGATTCTGCCTCTTCGGGAAAATAGTGGGTTTGCTGATCTTCCCATAGCTGAATACGATGCTCAAGGCGCCGAAGGAAAATGTATGCCTCGGTCAGATCATGCACCTCGTCTAGCGGCAACAGATTTTGTTGTCCTAATAACTGCAGTACTTGCAGCGTTGGTCGAATCCGAAAGCGCGGGTCTGTACCGCCCCGCATCAATTGAAACATCTGCGCTAGAAATTCAATCTCACGAATACCGCCACGACCCAGCTTTATGTCGTGCGATCTGCCATGCCGATTAGCGCTGCGCTTTTCAGCTTCGCGCTGAATCTGCGAGTGCAAATCACGGATGGCAGCAATAACGCCGTAGTCTAAGTGGCGCCGATAAACAAAAGGGCGGATGAGTTGATCCAATGCTTTTTCACAGCGGGCGTAATCCGGTGACTCAGCCAAGGGGTAAATCAATCGCCCCTTAATCCAGGCATAGCGCTCCCACTCGCGGCCCTGTACCGTCAGATAGACTTCGAGCATATCCAAACTGCATGCCAGAGGCCCAGAATCACCATTTGGGCGCAAGCGCATATCAACCCGAAAAACAAAGCCGTTGGCATCGTGCTCAGAAATGACTTTGATTAAACGCTTCCCTAGGCGGGTAAACCACTCGTGGTTCGAAAGGCTTTTTTCACCGCCCTGGGTATCGCCTTCGTATTCATATAGAAAAATTAAATCAATGTCGGAAGAGAGATTAAGCTCGTAACCGCCAAGCTTGCCCATACCAACCACCATCAGTGGCACTTCGCAGTTGGTTTCCGTAGACCAAGGAATGCCGAAGCGGATTTTTAAGTCGGCTCTAATCGCATCTAGGGCTATGGCTACGGCTTGCTCAGCAAAGAGGCTTAGGGCTTGCGTTACCTCGGCTAAGGATGCCTGACCGCTTAAGTCACGCAGACCTAAATGCAGCATCAGCTTTCGGCGGGCTAAGCGCAGTTCCGTCATGAGACTAAGCTCGCTCAGCTCGGGCTCTGCAGCGATTCGCTTTGCTGGTCCAAGTAAGGTGTCGATCGTAGCCATATCGACTGGCCGAGATTCTTGCTCAGCAAGCCATGGGGCCCAATCTGGGCGTGCTAACAAGCAACGGCTCGCAAATAGGGAATGCCGCTTTAAAAATTCCATTTTTTGATCGAACGAATCCATACCGAATCATAGCCAGTCTAGGCTGAGCTGACGGATAATAGGGTTTATGTTGCGTAAATTTACCTTGAGCTCCCTAATTAGCGGCATTAAAGGCAGCTTTGTCACCCCAAAATGGTCACGCTGGTTTAAGCGCCTAATAAAGGTCCTGCTTGCAGTGGCCGTGCTGGCAGTTAGCCTTCACTTTGGGGTGCGCTATCTCATATGGCCGCAGATTGAAACATCCAAACCAGCGCTTGAAAAATTAATTGGATCCCGACTCGGCATTACCGTCACGATGGATGATGTTCGGGTCAGCTGGGATGGTCTACGACCTGAGTTCAATATTGATGGATTGCGTTTTTTTGAACGGGGCACAAGCAATGTCAGTAGCTCTGCCCGCAATATGCCTGTCCTGGAAATTAAATCCATATCAGGTGAACTTAGCTTGCTCTCCTTTTACCACCTCGCACCCTACTTTCAGAAGCTAACTATTCGAGATGCAGACCTGACTGCAGTGCGAGATCAGGCTGGTGTTGTTTCCATTGCCGGCATCGCACTCGATCCCAATGAAAGTGGCTATGCAAGCAGTAACTGGCTCTTGGCACAAAATACCATCGAGCTCACCAATGTTGTCATTCATTGGCGAGATCTTGAAAAGAAGAAGTTAAATACCGATGTTCGAATTGAGTCCTTTGGGCTCACGAATGGCTTGCGAAGTCACCTCGCCCAGATGGTTGGCTACCTACCTGGGGATCCAAACCCAGTTCGCTTAAGTGCAGACTTTCAACATGGCCTCGGTAGTGAACCAGGTAACTGGAGAAACTGGAGTGGGCAATTTACTTGGGACTTTAAAGGAGTCAATTTAAATCGCCTTGCGCTGGACTTCAAATTCCCCCTGCCCATGCTGGAGGGTATTGTGGAGTCGCGCGGCCTTATTGGCCTCAGTAATGGAAACCTAAACGGCGCAGATGCCATTTTGTTGGCAGACGATTTACGGATTCAATTTAAACCAGAGCGTGATCTTTTGGAGTTTGGTCGGCTTGAGGCCGAAATTCAGGAAACATCCAAAGGTAAAACCCGATCCGTTACCACCAAGAAACTAGCGTGGCGTGATTTTGGGAGCCCCAAAAATACCCCACTTAAAGAATTGAGCCCAATGTCGTTTTATTGGACGCCACCAAAAGCAGGCGAAGAAATTAGGGAATTCGGTTTTTCATCGCCACGCATTAGCGTGGATGACGCCACCCGGTTTGCGCTTAATCTGCCACTACCCAATAAATTGCACCGCATTATTGCCGGCTCCAAAGCAAGCGGGCTATTGGAAAATGTGGATATTCAGTGGGCAGAAAAAAAATCGGCCTTACCGCTACCCAAAACCTTGCTTCCAAATACCAATTTGGCTTTTTCAATCAAGGCTGATTTAAGCAACTTTCGCTTTCTCGGACCCCGCAATGTTTTGCCTAGCGTAACCAATTTGACTGGGCGGCTAGAAACCAATGAAAAGCAAGGCAGCCTGCTATTTAACTCCCCCAATTTAGAGCTGGATATCAGCGGCTTTTTAGTCGATCCCAAACTCAAGCTAAATACTGCAAACGGCAGCATTCGTTGGCAAAAGCAAAAGAATCAATGGCAAATCAATGGTAGTGATGTCGCGTTTAGCAATGCCGATGTCAGTGCTTCCCTAACGGCTAGCTATTTATTTGGTGATCCAAAGTTAACTGACTCACTCACCCTCAATATGCAATTTGATCGCGCCACCCTCGCACAGGCGCACCGCTATCTGCCAGTGGAAATGGATCGCGATGCCCGCACCTACCTCAGCAAAGCATTTACCGCTGGTGAAATTCAAAACGGAAGTTTGTTGATTAAGGGAGATCCAGATCAAATTCCCTACTCCGAAAAGAATCCCGGTCAGTTCGCGCTTAATCTTCCAATTAAAAATGCCAGCTTCAGTCCAGTACCCACTTTGCCGACCGCGCGGGGTATTTGGCCTGCATTCACCAACATAAATGGCACGGTGACTATGAAGGGGGCGGCACTCCAAGTACAGGTTGAAAAGGCAAGCTATAAAAACGTCGCATTGAAATCGATTCAAGCCAAGATCAATGACATCAATGCCACTAACTCGGATTTAAAAGTGCAGGGCCTAGCTAGCGGTGATCTTGGCGAGTTCCTGGACTACATTAAGCCGACACCGATCCTCCTCAAGCGGCCCGCTATTGCGCAATCACTTGCCGTGCGTGGTCCAGCTAATTTAAGTGTCGATCTCGTCATTCCGCTATCGGGGTCAAAAGATCCTGACCTTGATATTCGCTTAACGCTACTGGGCAATCAAATACAGTGGTCTGATCATCCGCCACTTCTGAATGCAAAAGGTAGTCTACGCATTACAGATGATTTTCCAATACCAGAAACCCTCCGTGCAGACTTCTTAGGCGGCGAAGTCAAGGCAACAGGTCAGCCTTCCAAAGGGGCCGAAAAGCTATTCACCATCGTTGGCGGCGTTAACACGAATGAATTAAAAAAACACCTGATTAATATGAGCAATTCAAACCTTATCCCATTGATCAATGCAATGACTGGACGCATCAATTACGAGGGGCAGGTTCGCTTAGAAAATTCAAACATCGAAAGCAATTTACGATTGAATCTAAATGCTTTTGACTTGGCTGCGCCAGAACCTCTAAAAAAGGTAATCAATACGCCATTGGCTGGGCGCTTGAATATAAAGAGTTTCTCAGATCAAAAAAATAATAGCTCCGCCATCACTTGGTCCGGTCAAATTGGCGATCGTATTTTTACAGAAGGCAGCTCAAATACTGGCAGTCCTGCTCGGCAAGCCTACAGTATTGGCACCCCCGCTATCCTTCCGCAAAACGGCATTGCATTTGCATTGAACACCAATGAGCTTGATCTGGATGCATGGCAATCTTTTTTAAAGCCAACTAGTCCAGTTTCCGCAGCGAATCAAAAAGAGTCTAGCCTGCACTCACAACCGATTATTAATAACAAGGCCCCTATTCAAGTTAACGCGCAAATTAAAAAACTGACCTTACTCAATCGGATTTGGCCTGATCTCCAATTGAGCGCAATTCAAAACGATGCGCAATTAGAACTGCAAATTACATCGCCTCTGGCGGCAGGGCAAATTCAATGGCAGCCTAAGAAAAAAACCAGTATTGCTGGGCAGCTCAGCGGCAAGCTAAGCGTCCTTCGTATTCCCGATGCGATTGACAGTTCAAACTCAGTCAATCCGGCGGTAAAAATACAAGACCCACTGCAAATGGCAGTCAGTGACTTTCCCAATATTGATATTGCTGTTGCAGACTTTAATTACGGCGATAAGCCACTTGGTAAGGTAAGTCTGAAAGCAAGTCGCTCGATCAACTCCATGGCAATTAATGCACTGCAAATTTCCAACCCGCAGGACACGGCATTGATTACTGGCACTTGGCACGGGAGCGAGGGCTCGAAAAAAGAGCATTCTGATATAAATATTAATATGGCAATTAAAGACTTAGGTCCTATTGCAGCGCGCGGGAGCAACCCAAAATCAATCGAGGGTGGGGACGGAAGCATCACTGCAAAATTAGGGTGGAATGGCTCGCCGTTTCAGCCGCAGCTGACAACCCTCTCTGGTAAGGTGAACGTAGCGCTTGAAAAAGGTCGCTTATTGAAGGTCGATACTACGGCTGCAAAACTGTTTAGCGTACTCAGCCTGCAAAGCCTCTTACGCTTTGCGACGCTGGACTTACAAGGCAGCCTTGGCACTGTAGTAACGCAAGGTACCGCTTTTAAAACCATCACAGGCGATTTTGCCGTAAAGAATGGAATCGCTAAAACTGATAATTTTTTGATGCAACTAGACCAGGCGCGCGTTGCCATGACCGGCTCGATTGATGCTCCCAAAGAAACACAAGATTTGCGCATTACCGTTTTTCCGAGCATTGATGCAACCTCGGGCGCTTTAGCGGTATTTGCGATTAATCCGATTGCAGGACTTGGGGCATTGATTGGCCAATACCTGGTCACCAATCGAATCAATAAGGCAATGCAATCCGATTACTTAGTCCAGGGCTCTTGGGCTGATCCAGAAATCATTCCACTGAATCAGCAAGGGCAGCCACTGGATCCCAAAGTCCTCGATAGCATTCGTGCGAAGGGCCTCCTCAAAGAACAGTCAAAGCCTGATGCACCCAGCCCAATGCCCCAGCCGGTACCAACGAGCGGTCAGAATTCAATCGAATCCCTTAAAGGCTCTGGCGTTACTGCGACCCCCAATTAAGCTTAAGTAGTACGATTGCCTCATTACTACTTTTAGTTCATAAATTCCTATGTCCGAACTGCGCGTTTGCTCGATTCAGATGGTATCCACACCCCTGCTGCACGAAAATTTAGATCGGGCGAGCTATTGGATTGCACAGGCTGCGGATAGCGGTGCAAAGCTTGTGCTTTTGCCGGAGTATTTTTGCCTCATGGGCTTGACCGATACCGACAAAGTAAAGGCAAGGGAAAAACCAGGCCGAGGACCGATCCAAGATTGTTTGTCAAGCCTTGCAAAACAGCATGGTATTTATTTGGTTGCGGGAACCATTCCACTGGAATGCAGCGACCCAAACAAGGTACTCAACACAACCTTGGTATTTAATCCAGATGGCGTGCAAATTGCCCGCTACGACAAAATTCATTTATTCGGATTTCAGACAAACGAAGAGCGCTATCAAGAGTCCGAAACGATTGCGCCTGGGGATCAGCCAAGAAGTGTGTCGATTTCGGTTGCTGGGGTGAAATGGTGTTTTGGTTTAAGCATCTGTTACGACCTGCGCTTTCCTGAGCTTTATCGTGCGATTGGGTTGGTGGATTGCCACCTTATTCCAGCGGCCTTTACTTACACCACTGGCAAAGACCATTGGGATATCTTATTACGTGCTAGAGCGATTGAAAACCAATGTTATGTCTTGGCATCAGCCCAAGGGGGACTTCATCAGAATCAGCGTCGTACCTGGGGCAATACGATGTTGATTGACCCGTGGGGGAAGGTTATGGAGACCTTGGATCAGGGCGAGGGATTAGTACAGGGTATTCTGAGCAAAGAACAGTTAAACGCGGTACGCTCTAAATTACCAGCATTGCACCACCGCACAATGTGATTTTTTGAAAGACACTGCATTTATGAATGATGTTCGCATAGCGCCTAAACAGGCTCAGCCCAAACAGCAGAGTGATTTACTGCAGATCGCGAAGTCCATTTTGCTTGAGCCCAGCGGACTCACTGAGGCTGATTTGCAGGATACCTTTGGAGTCATGTACGCCCATCGCTTGGATGATGCTGATCTGTACTTTCAGCACACGCGTAATGAAAGCTGGAGCCTAGAAGAGGGCATCGTTAAGTCCGGTAGCTTTAGCATTGATCAAGGCGTTGGTGTGCGCGCCATCTATGGTGATAAAACCGCATTTGCCTATTCAGATGAAATCAACTTACCCGCCTTGCTGAAGTCCGCTAAAGCAACCCGGGTAATCGGTCCATCCGGCGGTAAGAACGCCATCACCAAAACCATGTCGACTCCAGCAGCAAATACCTTGTATTCAGGACTAAACCCCCTGGACTCCCTCAGCCCCACCGAGAAAATCGCCTTATTAGAGGCGATTGAGCGGCGTGCTAAGGCGCGTGATCCAAGGGTAATTCAGGTCATGGCCAGTCTAGCTGGTGAATTTGATGTGGTGCTTGTCGTTCGCGCAAACGGCTTACTCGCCGCTGACATCCGGCCACTCGTGCGCGTTTCGGTTCATGTGATTGCCGAGCAAAATGGCCGTCGCGAGTCGGGCTCTGCTGGCGGCGGCGCTCGCCATGATTACGGCTATTTCACCTCAGACCTAGTAAATCAGTGGGTTGATGAAGCCGTGGATAGCGCGCTCCTCAATTTAGAGTCGCGCCCTGCTCCCGCCGGCCCGATGACAGTCGTGATGGGCCCGGGTTGGCCTGGCGTATTACTGCACGAGGCCATCGGCCATGGCCTAGAGGGCGACTTTAATCGCAAGGGGTCTTCTGCTTTTGCGGGTCGCATTGGCCAACGGGTCGCTGCTAATGGCGTTACGGTGGTGGATGACGGCACCCTCGCTGGGCGACGTGGCTCCCTCAATATCGATGATGAGGGCACACCAACCCAATGCACTACCTTGATTGAAGACGGTATCTTGAAAGGGTATATACAAGATAGCCTCAACGCCCGCCTAATGAAAATGCCACTAACTGGCAACGGCCGGCGCGAGAGTTTTGCCTCCCTGCCGATGCCGCGTATGACGAACACCTACATGCTGGCTGGCAAAGAGGACCCCCAAGAAATTGTCGCCAGCATCAAACGGGGCCTTTATGCGGTGAACTTTGGTGGCGGTCAGGTGGACATTACCAGCGGAAAATTTGTGTTTTCGGCATCGGAAGCCTACTGGGTTGAGAACGGCAAAATTCAATACCCCGTCAAAGGTGCCACCATCATTGGCAACGGCCCAGAGTCCCTTAAGCAGGTTTCCATGATTGGCAACGACCTCAAACTCGATAGCGGCGTTGGCGTTTGCGGCAAAGAGGGGCAAAGTGTACCGGTAGGCGTTGGCCAGCCAACCCTCAGGATCGATGGCATGACGGTAGGGGGTACGGCCTAATCAGCTTAAAATACGGATATGAGCAATCGAACCAATATCACCCCCGAAAACTGGTATGCCAGCGTGGATAAAACCTCGGATACCGACGACCAACGCATTCACAACATTACGGTACTGCCACCGCCAGAGCACCTGATTCGTTTTTTTCCCATCGCCGGCACCGCGATTGAAAAATTAATCAGCCAAACGCGCAGCAAAATTCGTAATTTAATTCATGGCAAGGATGATCGACTCTTGGTCATCATCGGTCCATGTTCCATTCATGATCCCAGAGCAGCGCTCGAGTATTGCCAACGCCTCTTAGCCGAACGCAAGCGCTTTTCGGGTGAACTGGAAATCGTCATGCGGGTCTATTTTGAAAAACCCCGCACCACCGTTGGCTGGAAGGGTTTAATCAATGACCCGTATCTGGATGAGAGTTTCCGTATCGAAGAAGGTCTGCGAATTGCGCGTCAGGTGTTGATGGAAATCAACCGCATGGGCATGCCAGCCGGTAGCGAATTTTTGGATGTCATCTCACCACAATACATTGCTGATTTAATCTCTTGGGGAGCGATTGGCGCGCGTACTACCGAGAGTCAAGTACACCGCGAGCTCGCCTCTGGCTTGTCTGCTCCGATCGGATTTAAGAATGGCACGGATGGCAATATCCGCATTGCAACGGATGCAATTCAAGCGGCGCGCAGAGCCCACCACTTTTTGTCGGTCCATAAAAATGGTCAAGTTGCGATAGTGGAAACCAATGGCAATAAAGATTGCCACGTCATTCTGCGCGGTGGTAAGGAGCCTAACTACGAAGCTAAATTTGTTAACGCAGCATGCGCAGAGCTTGAGGCTGCAAAGTTACCGGCTATGCTGATGGTTGATTTATCGCACGCCAACTCGAGCAAACAACATGAGCGTCAGATCACGGTTGCCGATGACATTGCAAAACAGATTGAATCGGGCTCACGCAATATCTTTGGCGTCATGATTGAAAGTCACCTCAATGGTGGCGCGCAAAAATTTACCCCCGGCAAAGACGATGCAAGCGCACTTGAGTATGGCAAGAGCATTACTGATGCCTGTATTAATTGGGATGACTCAGTCAAGGTCCTTGAGCGCTTAGCGCAAGCAGTCAAGAAACGCCGACGTAGCTAAGTCAATTGAAGTGACTCTGGACTAATTGGATTTATTCTGATTTTTCCAGAGAATATCCTGGCCACCGGCAGCGCGATTTAAAACCCGCGCCAACACAAACAGCAAATCCGACAAGCGATTCACATACTGGCGCGGCGAGTCATGCAGGGTATCGTGCCAACCGAGCTTAACGATGGAACGCTCAGCACGGCGGCACACCGTTCTGCAGACATGGGCTTGCGCTGCTGCGCGCGTACCGCCTGGTAGGATAAATTCGGTCAGCGGCGGCAGGGTATCGTTGTACTGCTTAAGCCACGTATCCAGTTGCGCTACCTGCTCTTCTTTGAGTAAGGTGTAATTCGGAATGCAGAGTTCCCCACCCAAATCAAATAAATCATGTTGCACTCGCAAAAACAGTGCCTGCATCTCGCCGTTAATGGCCTCAGGGATGGCTTCGGTCATCAAAACACCGATTTCGGAGTTGAGTTCATCCACATCGCCCATGGCGCAGATACGCAAATGGTCCTTTTCGACCCGGCTACCATCGCCCAAACCAGTCATGCCGGCATCGCCGGTTCGCGTTGTAATTTTTGAAAGTCGATTTCCCATCAGCAGATTATAGGTAAATGGCTAAAATGGAATGATGAATACTGTCGCCCCCCCACCCGATCTCCTTGAAATTCAGGCTTTGCAGGCTAAATTAGTTGCTGCGCTCAAGCCCATCTTGGCTGAGGATGGTCTTTTATGGGAACCCGAGGACACAATCCCCTATGAATGTGATGGTTTAGCGGCCTATCGGCGCATGCCTTTGGCAGTTGCTTTGCCTGAAAACGAAGCGCAAGTGTCGCGTATTTTGCAAATCTGCCATGCCATGAGCATACCCGTAGTGCCTCGTGGTGCTGGGACAGGCTTATCAGGCGGGGCCATGCCGATATCGCAGGGCCTCGTTTTGTCGCTAGCCAAGCTTAAAAAGATTCTGGACATCAATCCGTTTACGCGTACCGCTGTTGTTCAGCCTGGGGTTCGCAACCTCGCGATTTCAGAGGCAGTTGCCCATCTGGGTTTGTATTACGCGCCAGACCCTTCTTCGCAAATCGCCTGCACCATTGGCGGCAATGTCAATGAAAACTCGGGCGGCGTACACTGCTTGAAATACGGCCTCACCTTGCACAATGTCTTGCGTGTCCGCGGCATTTTGATGAATGGTGAAATCGTCGAATTTGGCAGCTTAGCTCCAGATGCGCCTGGTCTGGATTTGCTCTCGATTGTGATGGGTAGCGAAGGCATGTTGGCTGTCATTACGGAAGTCACTGTAAAGCTCGTTCCCAAGCCTAAATTAGCTCAAGTTATCATGGCCAGTTTTGATGACATCGAAAAAGGGGGCAATGCGGTTGCAGCCATTATTGCAGCCGGCATTATTCCAGCGGGCCTTGAAATGATGGATAAAGCAACCACCCGTGCGGTGGAAGAATTTGTACATGCGGGCTACGATTTAGATGCGGTAGCGATCTTGCTGTGTGAGTCCGATGGCACGCCCGAAGAGGTTGCCGAAGAGATTGGGCGCATGACTACCGTATTAGAAAAGGCCGGTGCCAGCGGCATTCGGGTCTCCGCAAATGAAAATGAACGCCTGCGGTTTTGGAGTGGTCGCAAAAATGCGTTTCCAGCAGCAGGCCGAATTGCTGCCGACTATTACTGCATGGATGGCACGATTCCGCGGCGCCACATTGCAACCCTGTTACTTCGCATTCAGGAGATGGAAAAGAAATACAGCCTTCGCTGCCTCAACGTCTTGCACGCAGGCGATGGCAATATGCATCCGCTGATTCTATTTAATGGCGCAGATGCGGATGAGTGGCACCGTGCTGAAGAGTTTGGTACCGATATCCTTGAGGCCTGCGTTGAACTGGGCGGTACCATTACCGGCGAACACGGCGTTGGCATTGAAAAAATCAATTCCATGTGCGTGCAATTTGGCGAGCATGAGCGGGAGTTATTTTGGGGCGTGAAGCGAGCCTTTGATCCAGCCCAGCTCATGAATCCAGATAAAGCCATTCCAACCCTCAATCGCTGTGCCGAATACGGCCGCATGCGTATCAGTGGTGGCAAGTTACCGCACCCTGAGTTGGAGCGTTTTTAATGAGCGATGTGCAGATTCAGCAATTCCGCGATCAAATTCAAACAGCGGCCCATGCTAATACGGTGCTATCGATTGAAGGGGGTGGCTCGAAAGCCTGGTACGGCAATCCCAACACGCACAAAAAGTTACTGACTAGCTCGTTTCACGGAATCCTCGACTACCAGCCAGAAGAGCTTGTCATCACAGCGCGTGCAGGAACACCGCTCAGCACAATTGAAGCCGTGCTGGCGGAAAAAAATCAGATGTTGGCATTTGAGCCCCCGCACTTTGGGGGGCATGCGACATTTGGTGGCGCAGTTAGCGCCGGCCTTGCTGGTCCGGGACGGATCAGTGGTGGCAACTTACGTGGCTATGTATTGGGCACGCGCTTGATGGACGGACAGGGGCACGATTTATTGTTTGGCGGCAAGGTCATGAAAAACGTCGCTGGCTATGATGTCTCGCGACTGCTTCCTGGCTCCTTGGGCACCTTTGCTTTAATACTCGAGGCCTCGGTTAAGGTGTTACCAAAACCCGCCGCTACCGCAAGCTTACGCTGCTCTATTTCAGAGGCACGCGCTTTAACGGTTCTTAATAAATGGGCAGGTCAACCCCTGCCCTTATCGGCTAGCTGCTGGATCGGTACGGGCGATACCAACACCGATGGGGAGCTCACGATTCGCCTTGCGGGTGCCATTGCCGCAGTCCACTCAGCCACTGCCCTAATGAAAACCACGCTGGGTGCGAGTGAGCTCGATCCCGCTACTGCTGATGTGTTTTGGCATAACTTGCGTGAACAGCAATTGGATTGCTTTCATGATCTGGGCGGCGATGAAGTGCTCTATCGCTTAGCGCTCCCTGCCATCTGTCCCGCAATTCAATTTACTGGATTTTCGTCTAGTGCTGCTTCGCACAAGCGCATACTTGAGTGGCATGGGCAGCAGCGCTGGTGGTATGGGCCGGGCGATGCAGCGACCCAAGCCAAAGTGAAAGCCAAAGCGATTGAGCATGGCGGTCATGCGAGCTGCTTTCGGGTTGGTAGTCATGGTGTAGACCAGCGCTTCACCTTGCTAAGTGACCAAGCTCACAGTAAAGCGCTCGTTGCCGTACAAAATCAATTACGTAAGGCATTTGATCCATCCGGGGTCTTTGCAACCGGTCGCCTTCCCTAGATAAGCCATTGATATGCAAACCCAATTAGCCCCTCAGTTTATTAATACCCACGACGGCAATGAAGCTGCGCGTATTTTAGGAAAGTGTGTGCACTGCGGCTTTTGCACGGCTACCTGCCCCACTTACCAATTATTAGGCGATGAACTCGATGGTCCGCGTGGGCGCATTTACCTCATCAAGCAAATGGCAGAAGGTCAAGCCGTCACTGAAAAAACCCGCCTCCACCTGGATCGCTGTTTAACCTGCCGCAATTGTGAAACCACTTGCCCAAGCGGCGTTCAATACGGTCAGCTGATCGACATTGGACGTAAATGGGCTGAAGAAAGTACTGCCCCTCGCAAATCCAGTGAGCGTCTCACGCGCTGGCTTTTAAAGGAAGGCTTAACACGCCCTGCGCTGTTTAATTCAGCCATGGCCTTGGGTAGGTTGGTGCGTCCACTGCTACCAAGTGAACTAAAACGCAAAGTGCCTGTCAATGGTATGTACGTCAATCAAATTAAAACAGGCAATGCAGTGAGTGCGGCGCCAGTAAAGCAGTCCCTTCGTAGCACGATGCTTATTCTGGAAGGTTGCGTACAGCCTGGCATGTTGCCCAATATCAATCAAGCGACCCAGCGTGTTTTATCGCGCCTCGGCGTTGACCTGATTAGCGCCCCTAAGGCAGGCTGTTGCGGCGCCCTGCGCTATCACCTCAATGACCAAGCCGGCGGACTGGATGATGCGCGGCGCAATATTGATGCGTGGTGGCCCTATGTTGATAGTAATAACCCAATCAGCGCGATTGTGATGACGGCATCGGGCTGCGGCGTCATGGTGAAAGACTATGGTCATTTGCTTGCGGAGGATCCGCAGTATGCAGCCAAGGCCAAACGCATCTCTGAGCTCACAAAGGACTTAGCGGAAATTCTGCCAGACTATACCGAGAACTTGATCGGCCTCCTCGGCAGTAATCCAAAATCGGGCGTGGTCTACCACCCTCCATGCACCTTGCAGCATGGTCAAAAAATTAAGGGGAAAGTAGAAGGGGTATTGGAAAGCATTGGGGTTCCCGTTCGCCTATGTACAGATAGTCATTTGTGCTGCGGCTCTGCTGGTACCTACTCCGTTTTGCAACCAGCACTATCCAGTCAACTGCGTCAGCAAAAATTAGACCATTTGCATAAAACCTTTGAAGACAATCAGGCTACAGCCGTAGTTTCTGCCAACATTGGTTGCATCGCGCACTTACAACAAGACACCATGCCAGTCTTGCATTGGGTTGAAATTGTCGATCAATTACTGACAGACGCTGCTAAAAAAACGCAGACCCTTTCGGCATGAGGGAAATTGCCGTTAATTTAATTCAGGTCAGAGACCGCATTGAATTAGCCGCCATCGCCGCCAAACGCGAGCCCGAAGAAATTCAGTTAATGGCGGTGAGCAAGCTTTTTTCTGCAAGCGCAGTGGAAGAAGCGATGCATGCAGGCCAGACTTGCTTTGGTGAAAACTACGTACAAGAAGGCGTTGAAAAGATACAGAAACTCGCCAAATTACGTCCTTGGCTTGAATGGCATTTTATTGGGCCACTGCAAAGCAATAAAACCAAGGAAGTAGCCCACAATTTTGACTGGGTTGAAAGCATTGACCGCTTAAAAATTGCAGAGCGTTTATCGGCGCAACGCCTAGAGCTCCCAGAAATACTACCCCTGCAAGTCTGTGTGCAAGTCAATGTCAGCAATGAAGAAAGTAAAAGTGGCGTCCCGATTGAAGAGGCAACGGCGCTGTGCGATGCGGTTGCACAACTACCAGGTCTGACTTTACGTGGACTGATGGCTATTCCCGCGCCCAGCACTGACCCCGCAGAACAACGCGCCGCATGCGCCAAAATGAAAGCGCTGTTTGGGCAAATTCAGCAAGCTCGCCTGGACGATCGGGGTTACGCCTATTTTGATACCCTATCCATGGGCATGTCCGACGATCTCGAGGCAGCGATTGCCGAGGGCAGTACCTTGGTTCGAATCGGCACCGCCATCTTTGGTCAGCGCCCTATAAACAAGGCCTAGTACTATTCTGTTTATGACTGATTCCATTCATTCCCCTTTGGCCCAAACGCACATCACCTTTATTGGCGGCGGCAATATGGGTCGAGCCCTGATTGGCGGCTTGCTGGCGAGTGGCCTCTCTACCAAACAAATGACTGTCGTAGAGCCATTTACTGCTACTGCAGAAAAGCTCAAGGCTGATTTTTCCCTGGCCATCGTCAATTCAATCGACCAATTGCAATTCGATTCAAAGCTCGAGCATGTTGTCGTGATGGCTGTGAAGCCACAAGATTTTAAGCAAGTAACCCTATCGCTAGCCCCCCACTTAAAAACCATCGCTGAAGATCGCTTACTCATCATCAGCATTGCAGCCGGTATTCGGCTTAGCAGCATGGCAAGCTGGTTAGGTCATTCGCGCTGCGTACGCGCGATGCCAAATACCCCTGCGCTCATCGGTATGGGCATTACGGGTTTATGTGCAAACAATAGTGTTGATATGCAAGCGCGCGCTAAGGCAACAGCGCTGTGTAATGCTGTGGGGCAAAGCGTATGGGTGCCTGAAGAAAATTTAATTGATGCGGTTACTGCGGTATCTGGCAGTGGGCCTGCTTATGTTTTTGCGTTTTTAGAGGCGCTGCAAAGCGGTGGAGAAAAACTAGGTCTGGATCCAGCAAGCGCCAGAGCCCTTGCTTACGCTACCTTGCAAGGTGCTGCGCAGCTTGCCGTCAATTCGACTGAATCAGCTGGTAGTTTACGAGAAAAGGTCACTTCCAAGGGCGGTACAACGGCCGCCGCTTTAACCGTTCTTAAGGAGGAGGATTGGCAAGGCATTTTAGAGGCGGCTCTGGCTGCTGCAGCCAAGCGCGGCAAAGCCATGGGCGATGAGTTAGCCCAATAGTCCCAGTACGATCCCCAGAAATAAAAATGCGCCTAGCCAGTTATTGTGGCGAAATGCCTTAAAGCAAGCTTCCCGTTGCCGAGTGCGTACCAGTGATACATGGTAGATCGCACAGACCAGTGCGCCAATCCAGCCAAGCCAAAACCAATCATTAAGCTGGGCTAGGTAGGCAACCCATAATTGACTAAAGAGAAGCAGTGCATAACTCACTGCAATTGCTAGCACGTCATAGCGTCCAAACGTAATAGCCGAAGTACGCAAGCCCAAACGCAAATCGTCATCGCGATCAACCATGGCATACGCCGTGTCATAGGCAATCGTCCAGAAAATATTACCTACAAATAAAACCCATGCCTCCAGCGGCACCTGATTTTGACTTGCGGCATACGCCATCGGAATACCAAAACCAAATGCAATCCCTAATACAGCTTGGGGCATTGCAAAGACACGCTTCGTAAATGGGTAGATTGCGGCGACGATAACCGCAAAAACAGATAATTGTTTTGTGAGTAAATTCAGTGGCTGGATTAAGGCAAAGGAAAATAAGGCCAGAAGAGCAGCAATCGCTACGGCTTCCATGCCGCTAATTTGACCGCTGGTGATGGGGCGATTTTTGGTACGCTCGACATGGCGATCAAAATCCTGATCAGCATAGTCATTCACTGCACAGCCCGCGCTACGCATCAAAAAAGTACCCAGCGTAAAGATAATCAATAAATCCAATGGCGGCATGCCTTGATTGGACAGCCAAAGCGCCCAGTAAGTAGGCCATAGTAATAACAGCGTACCGATCGGCTTGTCGAGCCGAATTAAGCGGGCGTATGCATGCAGGCGCTGCAAACTCAGACCAGCCTCGCTCCAGGCAAATCGCAGCGCCGGATTGTTTTTGCGAGCTCGACCATCGCGGCAGCACGCGGATAACTTTTACGCCACACTAAACTCACGCGGCGCGTTGGCATGGGCTCTTCAAATGGGATGTAGCGAATTAAACCCTCGCGTGTTTTGGGGTCCGGAATCGAGGTGAGCGGCAAAACGGTAATACCAATACCGCCCGCAACCATTTGCCGAATGGTTTCTAAAGAGGATCCTTCAAAACTGCGTTGCTCACCTATTGTCGGTCCTGGCCCAAAGCGATTGAGCTCTGGGCATACGCCAATCACATGATCCCGAAAGCAGTGTCCCGCGCCCAAGAGCAAGGTATTTTGTTCTTTTAATTCGTCATGACCAATCAATTGGCGATCGGTCCAAGGATGATCTTGCGGAACAGCCACGTAAAATGGCTCATCATACAACTCAGCGACTTCAAGGCCGGCCATCGGAAATGGATCGGCCAAAATAGCGCAGTCGAGGGCGCCTTGGCGCAGCATCTCCAGCAAACGAACCGTAAAATTCTCCTCTAAAAATAGAGGGGCGTTTGGCATCGATTTACGCGCAACCCGCACTAGGCTAGGCAGCAAATAGGGTGCAACCGTATAAATTGCGCCGAGGCGTAATGGCCCCGACAATGGATCTTGTCCGTGCTTTGCGAGGTGCTTGAGCGCATTGGCTTCCTCTAAAACACGCTGCGCTTGCTCCACAATCAAGATTCCTAAAGCAGTCATTGCAACCTCAGCACTGGTGCGTTCAAAAATCTGCGCGCCTAATTCCTCTTCGAGTTTCTTAATGGCAACCGATAAGGTCGGTTGCGAAACGTGGCATGCCTCTGCAGCACGCCCAAAGTGGCGCTCCCGGGCAACCGCAACAATGTAGCGAAGTTCAGTTAATGTCATGGACTAATTATCAGGCTTTTAGAAAATCGGCGCGCGATCCGAGCCACCGTTCCAATTGCTGCTCCACCACATCAGGGTAATTTGCTAGAAGACGCTCTGCTACCTGCTGGGCTAAATCAATCAGCCAGGCATCGCGTTGCAGGTCAACAAAACGGAGCATGGTATCGCCCGATTGCTTAGCGCCCAAGAGTTCACCCGGACCTCGCAGTGATAAATCCCGCTCTGCAATCACAAAACCATCGGATACTTCACGTAGGGTTTGCAAGCGCTCCTTGGCTGCCGCCGAAAGTGACTCTGCATACAGCAAAATACAAACGGAATCAGCAGTACCGCGCCCCACTCGGCCACGCAATTGATGAATTTGCGCATAGCCAAATCGTTCTGCATGCTCAATCACCATCAATGCTGCATTGGGTACATCAACGCCAACCTCAATCACGGTAGTCGCTACCAGCAATTGAATTTGATTAGCCTTGAATGCTGCCATCACGGCGGCCTTCTCCTCCGCCTTTAATCGCCCATGCACCAGGCCTACTTTAAATTGTGGCAGGTGCTGCTCTAACTGCGCATAACTCTCCACTGCCGTTTGCAGTTGCAGGGCGTCGGACTCTTCAATTAAGGGACAAACCCAGTAGGCTTGCAAGCCCTTACTCAACCAGTCCTGCAGTCCATTGATGACTTCATCCCGCCGGCTGTGCTTCACCACCTTCGTCGTAATGGGCTTACGTCCTGGCGGCAGCTCATCCACTACAGCGACATCCAGATCGGCATAGTAGGTCATTGCTAAGGTGCGGGGGATTGGGGTTGCGGACATCATCAGTTGATGGCAGTAGAACAATTCCGAGCCGATGCGTTGCGATATCTCTAAGCGCTGGCGAACTCCAAAGCGGTGCTGCTCATCAATTACCGCGAGGCCCAACTTCGCAAACGAAACACTTTCCTGAATCAAGGCATGTGTACCAATAATCAGTTGCGCAGCACCACTCTCAATCGCTGCATGGGCGGCTTTTTTTTCTTTGGCTTTTAAACTACCCGACAGCCAGACAATCTCTACCCCAAGTGGTCCAAACCATTCTTGCATTTTGATGTAGTGCTGCTCGGCTAGGATTTCAGTGGGGGCCATGATGGCAGCCTGATAACCATGGTCGATTGCCCTCGCTGCGGCCAGCGCCGCAACCACGGTCTTACCGCTGCCCACATCGCCCTGCAGTAAGCGATTCATCGGAAACGCTTGACTTAAGTCCGCTTCAATTTGTACCCATACCCGCTGTTGCGCGCGCGTTAATTCGAATGGCAGCGCTGCCAACAGTCCTAGTTCAATCGATTGCTGCCCCCCAGTCGATGGGCTTCCATGCAAACGAGGTGCATTACGCTGACGGCGTAATGCATGAGCCTGCTTTAACGAGAGCTGCTGGGCCAGTAACTCTTCAAACTGCACCCGTCGCCATGCCGGGTGAGTTCGCTCCATTAGAGCGGCGGTATCGGCATCGGCTGGTGGGTTGTGTAGGTAATGAATCGCATCGTGCAAAGGCATCCACTCGCCCCGCGGCAAGAGATCAGCCGTCACGGGTGCAGGAATCAGCTCGGCTAGAAATTGCTTGATGTCAGCCGATCGCAATGCCTGCTGCACCGCCTTACGAATCACCGTTTGAGTCACGCCCTCACTGGCGGGATAGACCGGGGTCAGGCTTGCTGGTAGCGGCGCATCGGGCGCAACTGCTTTGACGGTGGGGTGAACCATCTCAGGCCCCGAATACCCATCGCGCACCTCTCCACGAACGCGCACATGAGCGCCCACAGCCATTTGCTTTTGCTGGCTTGGGTAAAAATTGAGAAAGCGCAACTGAAGCAGAGCGGTGTCATCCTCAATGGTGACTACCAACTGCCGCCGTGGCCGAAACAGCACCTGACTACGTATCACCTTCCCTTGGGTCTGTACTGCGCTAAATGACCCTTTAATTAATGCGTCTTCGATGGTGTAAAGCGCAGTCTCATCCTCGTAGCGGCTTGGAAGGTGCAATGCGAGCGCAATGGGACTATTTAAGCCCATTTTTTCGAGTGCATTTGGTGATCGGGGTTTCGTCATGGTTAGAATTCCAACTTCGATGGTAACGCTATGCAACTCTCCGACTTCAATTACGACCTTCCGCCCGAGCTAATTGCTCAGCACCCCCTCGCCAATCGCTCCGACAGCCGCTTGTTGGAGGTGGCCGCCAACGGCTTGCATGACCGTACATTTGTCGATATCAGCCAAATTGCCAAGCCTGGCGATTTATTCATCTTCAATGATACGAAGGTAATCCCAGCAAGGCTATATGGTCAGAAAGAAACCGGGGGGCAAGTTGAGCTCTTAATTGAGCGCATCACCGGTGAAAATCGAGCCTGGGTGCAAATTAGAGCCTCAAAGACGCCCAAAGTCGGCAACCGAATCCACATTCAGAATAAGCTCGGCGAACAAATCGATGTCGAGATCCTGGAGCGTAAGGATCGCTTTTATGAAATTGCTTTTCAGCAAAGCGTATTGGAATTACTCGATCGCTTTGGTGAACTACCCCTGCCGCACTACATAGAGCACCAAGCGGATCGCGATGATGCCGAGCGCTATCAAACTGTTTTGGCAAGTAATCCGGGAGCAGTGGCAGCGCCAACGGCAGGCTTGCACTTTGATGATTTGGTTTTGGGACAACTGGCTAAGAATGGAGTGGAACGAGCGACCATCACCTTGCATGTGGGTGCCGGCACCTTCACACCGGTTCACTCCGAAGATTTAAGTCAGCACCAAATGCATTACGAGTGGTACAGCATCCCCGAAAAAACCATTGAAGCTATTAAACAAACCAAACAAAGGGGCGGACGTGTGATCGCAGTCGGCACTACCAGCTTGCGCACACTGGAGAGCTATGCCCTGAATCAACAACTCACCGGGGATACCAATTTATTTATTACCCCTGGTTTTGAATTTAAGATGGTGGACGCCTTGGTAACGAACTTTCACTTACCCAAATCCACTTTACTCATGTTGGTCAGCGCCTTTGCCGGTATGGATACCATTCGGGATGCTTATCAGCATGCGATTGCGCAGCGCTACCGCTTTTTCAGTTATGGTGATGCCATGCTCCTGAATCGATCCGCTTAAACTAGCCTAATGACGTCACCCATTCAATTTGAGTTAATCAAGCGCGATTCGCAAAGCTTGGCACGACTCGGCAGACTTGATCTGCCCCACGGCAGCGTGCAGACGCCCATCTTTATGCCAGTCGGGACCTACGGTACGGTGAAGGCCATGACCCCGCGTGATCTCGAAGAAGCCAAAGCGCAAATCATTCTGGGTAATACATTTCACCTCTGGCTACGGCCTGGGCTCGACGTGATTGCAAAACACGGTGGACTGCATCGCTTTATGGCGTGGGATAAACCCATCTTGACTGATTCGGGTGGCTTTCAGGTATTTAGCCTGGGCGCACTGCGAAAAATTTCAGAAGATGGCGTGACTTTTGCCTCCCCGATTAATGGCGATAAATTATTTATGTCGCCCGAAGTCTCGATGGAGATTCAGGCTGTACTCAACAGTGATATTGCCATGCAATTCGATGAGTGCACTCCCTATGAGACGCACGGGCAGGCCACTACCGAAAAAGCAGCGCGGCAATCCCTTGAGCTATCGCTGCGCTGGGGCGCCCGCTCACTCAAGCGCTTTCGGGAGCTTGAGACTAGCAATGGTCTCTTCGGTATCGTGCAAGGCGGCATGTTTGAATCGCTGCGAGAGACTTCCTTGGCCGAAGTGAGCCAGCAAGGTTTTGATGGCATTGCGATTGGCGGCCTTTCGGTAGGCGAGCCCAAGCCCGAGTTTGAGCGTATTTTGGCCTTTACCGCCCCCAAACTTCCAGAAAAAGCCCCTCATTATTTAATGGGCGTTGGCACTCCCGAAGACCTGATGCTGGGGGTTAGCAATGGTATCGACATGTTCGATTGCGTGATGCCCACCCGAAATGCCCGCAATGGCTGGCTTTTTACCCGTTTTGGCGATTTGAAGCTGCGCAACAGCGGTTATAAAGACGATGATCGCCCGGTAGATCCAACCTGCTCCTGCTACACCTGCCAGCGTTTTACCCGCTCCTACCTCAACCACCTGCAAAAAGCCAATGAGATTCTGGGGGCTCAGCTCAATACCATCCACAATTTGTCCTACTACCTAGGGCTAATGACTGAAATCCGGGAAGCCCTAACAAAGGACCGCTTTAGCGCCTACCGCGAGCAGTTTTATGCCGATCGGCAACGCGGCGTCGAGCCAGGTCAGGATTAGCCTACCCACCCCCATCTACAGTTTAGAATTGCACCTTAGCCGATCTTTCTGGCTTTTTAATTAGGGTTCTATATGGAGGCGTTGAATATGTGGATTAGTAATGCATTTGCTCAAACTGGCACAGGCTCGGATAGCGGCGGCCTAATGGGTTTCTTACCCATCCTTTTGATGTTTGTGGTGCTGTACTTCATCATGATTCGCCCACAAATGAAGCGCCAAAAAGAAACGCGCCTCATGCTCGAAGCCTTGGCAGTTGGCGACGAAGTAATTACCATCGGCGGAATTCTTGGCAAAGTCACCGCAATGAAAGACCAAAACGTAACCGTTGAAATTGCAGCGGGCACCGAAGTGATCATGCAAAAAGGCGCGATCACCATGGTTTTACCCAAGGGTAGCCTCAAAGCTGCTTAATCTATTTATTTGTAGCAGCGCCTTCGAGACACTATGAATCGTTATCCACTTTGGAAGTACCTTGTAATTGGTGTTGCGCTCCTGATCGGCGCGCTTTACTCGTTACCCAATATTTTTGGAGAAGCGCCAGCGGTTCAAGTATCGGCGGCTAAGCCGACCGTCAAGGTTGAGTTGGCCACGCAGTCCCGAGTGGAAAAAATCTTAGCGGATGCATCCATTCCGATTACCGGGGTATTTTTCGAGCGCACCGGTAATGTGGGATCGGTGAAGGTCCGCTTTGACAACACGGATATTCAGCTGCGAGCCAAGGATTTACTGCAGCAGCAATTGAATTCCGATCCAAACGACCCCAGCTTTACAGTTGCCTTAAATTTACTCTCTAACACACCCCATTGGCTCAGCTCCATCAATGCCATGCCAATGCCACTTGGCCTCGATTTGCGCGGTGGCGTGTACTTCCTGCTGCAAGTCGATATGCAAGGTGCAGTACAGAAAAAGGTGCTGGCCATTGCGGGTGACATTCGTAGTCAATTACGTGAAAAGAACATTCGCCATCAAGGCATTGAACGCGGCAATGAATCCATCACCATTCAGTTTGGAAGCACCGAGGAAGCAGAAAAAGCCAAGACACTGCTCACCGCCTCGCAAATTGACCTGACTTGGCAACTGAATGCCCAGGCCGGTGGGGCTCGCCTTCTTGGCCAGTTCAAACCGAGCTCGCTCAAAGAAGTGCAAGACAGTGCGGTAAAACAAAACATCACTACACTCAATAAACGCGTGAATGAATTGGCTGTAAAAGAGCCAGTGATTCAACAGCAAGGTGCTGATCGCATCATTGTGCAATTGCCCGGCGTACAAGACACCGCTCGTGCCAAAGACATTATTGGCCGCACCGCAACCCTCGAGTCACGATTAGCTGATCCACTGGTATCAACCATTGCAGTGGGCGATCCCGTTCCTCCTGGCATGGATGTCTTCCGCTTTGGCGAAGGCCGTCTGGGTGTATTTAAGAAGTCAGTTATTTTTAGTGGTGACCGGATTACGGACGCCAGTGCCGGCTTTGATCAAAATCAACGCCCCTCGGTCAATATCTCACTCGATGCGGCCGGTGGCCGCGTAATGCAAGAAGTCACCCGTGAAAACATTGGCAAGCCCATGGGTATGATCCTATTTGAAAAAGGCAAAGGTGAAGTTTTGACAATTGCCACCATTCAAAGCGAGTTTGGCTCCAAGTTTCAGATTACCGGTCAGCCCACCACTGAAAGCGCCAATGACCTTGCCCTGCTATTGCGCGCAGGCTCGCTGGCAGCGCCAATGGAAATCATCGAAGAGCGCACCATTGGCCCTAGCCTAGGCGCTGAGAATATTGAGAAAGGCTTCACCTCGCTGATCTTTGGTTTTATTGCAATCGCTGTCTTCATGATTGCTTACTACATGCTGTTTGGCTTTTTCTCGGTCACTGCTTTGGCCGTCAACATTGTGCTGCTGATTTCCCTACTCTCGATGCTACAGGCGACCTTAAGCTTGCCTGGCATTGCAGCGATGGCCTTGGCACTGGGCATGGCAATTGACTCAAATGTGCTGATTAACGAGCGCATTCGGGAAGAATTGCGTCAAGGCGTTGCCCCTAGTACTGCCATTTCGATTGGCTTTGATAAGGCCTGGGCGACTATTTTAGATTCGAATATTACAACCCTAATTGCTGGCTTAGCCTTGCTGGCTTTTGGCTCTGGGCCCATCAAGGGATTTGCGGTGGTGCATTGCTTGGGTATTTTGACCTCGATGTTCTCGGCGGTATTTTTCTCGCGCGGCGTAGTTAACCTCTGGTACGGCAGAAAAAAGAAGTTGCAGAAAATTTCGATCGGCCAAATCTGGCGCGCGAAAGAGGTATAAGCCATGGAATTTTTCCGTATCAAAAAAGACATCCCCTTCATGCGCCATGCATTGATTCTCAATGCCATTTCATTCACCTCTTTTTTAGCTGCGGTCTTTTTCCTTTGGCAAAATGGTTTGCACCTGTCGATTGAGTTTACCGGCGGTACGGTCATGGAAGTGAGTTATCAGCAAACTGCACCGCTCGAATCGATTCGTAAGAAAGTAGAAAAGCTCGGCTATACCGATACCCAGATCCAGAACTTTGGTAGTTCGCGGGATATTATTATTCGCCTACCTTTGCAGAAGGATGCCGAGGGGAAAAACATTTCCTCTGCAGATCAAAGCATAGTCGTCATGAAAGCACTGGTTGAGGACGGTACAGAAGCCAAGTTACAACGCGTTGAATTTGTCGGGCCCCAAGTGGGCAAAGAATTAGCTATAGATGGCTTAAAGGCCCTCGTCTTTGTGGTGATTGGCATCATGATTTACCTCTCGTTCCGCTTTGAGTGGAAGTTTGCGATTGCCGGCATCCTGGCTAACTTGCACGATGTGGTCATCATCCTCGGCTTTTTTGCCTTCTTCCAATGGGAATTCTCACTCTCGGTATTGGCTGCGGTCTTGGCAGTGCTTGGCTACTCCGTCAATGAGTCGGTGGTTATTTTTGACCGAATCCGCGAGAACTTCCGCAAGTACCGAAAAATGAGCACACCTGAGATAATCGATAACGCCATTACCAGCACCATCAGCCGCACTGTCATTACCCACGGCAGTACCCAAATGATGGTGCTCGCGATGCTGCTATTTGGTGGTCCAACACTCTTTTACTTTGCCCTAGCCCTCACCATCGGTATTTTGTTTGGTATTTACTCTTCGGTATTCGTGGCCGCTGCCATCGCAATGTGGCTTGGTGTCAAGCGCGAAGACTTGATTAAGAATGATAAAAAGCCAGACGATCCGACACGTAAAGACGATCCCAACTACGGCGCTACGGTTTAAGCGGTTCGTACTCTGAGTGCGGCCATGATTCTGGTGGTCGCACCTCGATAATTTGCGGCATACCGCAAAGCCGCTTCCCCCATTGCTTGGCGCTGCTGTTTATCTTGCAGTATGCGGTTCATCGCAGCTGCCAATGCAGTCGAAAGTGATCCGTTGCCATCCACGCGTATTGCAGCACCACAATCAATTGCATCTTCGCTTGCCTGTTGAAAGTTAAAGGTGTGTTCTCCCAAGACCACAGGGCAGCCAGCAGCGCAGGCTTCAATCAAGTTTTGGCCGCCTAGTGGCATCAGGCTTCCACCCATCACAACCAGATCAGAGGCGCTGTAATACATGGGCATCTCGCCCATCGAATCGCCAAGCACCACTGCCGCTGTAGGGTCAGCTAACTTATGTAAATCTGCAGTGCCTAAATTGATTTCAGAGCGGCGCAATACTGTCAACCCGGAAGTACGAATGAGCTCAGCCACTTCAGTAAATCGCTCGGGGTGACGCGGCACGATGCACAGCAAGGGCTGCGGCATTTCAGTAATCTCTTTAGTCTGTGTTTGGAGTGAGGCTTGCCATGCCTCCAGGATGACTGCCTCTTCACCCTCGCGAGTACTGGCAGCGCAAACCATCAGGCGATTATTTTTTTCTAAATGCGCATGCCATGCGAGGCCATGCTCGACTAAGACGGGATCTAACACCACATCAAACTTCAAATTACCAACCACCTCACAATGGTTTACGCCCAGCGCCCGATAACGCCCCGCATCGTGTTCGGTCTGCGCCAAAATACCGGCGAACGCCTGAAACAAAGACCGTCCTGCATTGCCAAAGCGCGCAACGCGGCGCGCACTACGCTCAGATAAGCGGGCGTTGATTAAAAAGACCGGTAATTTGATTTGGGCAGCTCGAAACACAATGGTTGGCCATGCTTCGGTTTCCATAAATAAACCCAGCGTGGGCTTTGATGCTTTTAAAAACCGCTCTACCGACCAGCAGAGGTCATAGGGTAAATACACTTGCTGCAAACGGCCCTGGGCAATGGCATCTGCAAAAATAGCAGCTCCAGTACGTCTGCCATTGGGCGTCATGCACGTCAGCAAAATGGATTTGCCCTGCTGTAAATAGGCTTCGATCAGGGGCTGGGCTGCTCTGGTTTCTCCCACCGATACCGCGTGTATCCAAATGGCTCCAGGTCGAATATCTTGGCTAAAACCAAAACGCTCCGCAATCGCTTGGCGGTAGCCGTAGTCCTTACGGCCTCGCCACCACAGCCGCAGCAGCACGACTGGCAAGAGAAGATGCCATCCCAGTTGATAGCCAGCAAACCAGAGCCAAGGGCGATTGACCGTTGACTGCGGCAATTTAGGCTCTGGGCTAGCTGGCGTCACTTTTTGAGGCGCTGAGCGAGCTCGACTGCTTTGCCCAGATAACTGGATGGTGTCATTTCCAGTAAACGAGCCTTTGCATCTTCCGGAATCGCTAAGCCCCGAATAAATACCTGCAGATCGGCTTGATTAATCCCTTTGCCACGGGTTAATTCTTTTAACTGCTCGTAGGGATTTTCGATGCCGTAACGGCGCATCACGGTTTGCACTGGCTCCGCCAAGACTTCCCAGCAGGCATCCAGATCAGCTGCAATCGCTGCCGTATTGACTTCAAGCTTACCAATGCCGCGCATGGCACTGTCGTAGGCCAAAACACTGTGCCCAAATGCAGGGCCCAAATTACGCAAGACGGTGGAGTCGGTTAAGTCGCGCTGCCAACGTGAGAGCGGTAACTTTTCAGCGAGATGACGCAGCAGTGCGTTGGCAACACCGAGATTACCTTCAGAGTTTTCAAAATCAATTGGATTTACTTTGTGCGGCATGGTGGATGAACCAATTTCACCGGCCTTGGTGCGCTGCTTAAAATAACCCAAGGAGATGTAGGCCCAAAAGTCGCGATCCATATCCAGCAAGATCGTGTTGGCGCGCGCAATCGCATCAAACAATTCCGCCATACCATCGTGTGGCTCAATCTGAATCGTATACGGATTGAACTGCAAGCCCAGGCGCTGTTCCACGACTTCGCGCGCAAACTTCTCCCAATCAAAATCCGGATAAGCCGAAAGATGCGCGTTGTAGTTACCGACTGCACCATTCATTTTGCCGAGTAAAGGGACTGCTGCGATCGCAGCGATCGCACGCTCCAATCGTTTGGCAATATTGGCAATTTCTTTACCCAGGGTGGTAGGCGATGCGGGCTGACCATGCGTACGTGAGAGCATCGGCACGGCAGCATTTGCCAGTGCCAATGTAGTTAAAGCATCATGGATTTTGCGCAGCTGGGGTAGCAGTACGGTATCGCGCGCACCACGCAGCATCAAGCCATGCGCCGTATTGTTAATGTCTTCCGAAGTGCAGGCAAAGTGAATGAACTCGCTTGCTTTAAGCAAGTCAGGCCGGCCTGATACTTTTTCTTTTAAGAAATATTCGACCGCCTTCACATCGTGGTTGGTGACGGCTTCGATTTCTTTGATGCGCTGCGCATCCCCATCGGTAAAGGCATTCGCTAAGGACAATAAAAAATCCGCATCGGCTTTAGAGATGGGTGGCACATCAGCAAGACCCGCAGACCCCAGCGCTAAGAGCCAATGAATTTCTACCAGCACGCGCTGCTTCATGAATGCCGACTCGGATAGCCAAGGGCGTAATGCATCTAACTTGCTGGCATAGCGTCCATCGAGTGGGGATAAAGCGTTTAGGGTGCTGATGGGCTGGCTCACGGTTTTGCCTTTAGTGAAGGTAATCAATAAAGTCCTATTTTAAAGCGTTATTGAGTCATCCCTGCCGCGGAGCTATACTCCATCGCTATGAAAATAATTGGATCGCTTACCAGCCCTTACGCCCGTAAAGTACGGATAGTCCTTGCCGAAAAGAAGATCGAGGCCGATTTTGTCCTCGAAAACGTCTGGGCTCCGGAAACCACCATTGGGGAACACAATCCCCTTGGCAAGATTCCCTGCCTTTTGATGGACGATGGTAGCGCTGTTTTTGATTCACGGGTAATCGTGGAATACGTTGACACCCTAAGCCCGGTTGGGAAGTTAATTCCGGCTGATAGCCGTGAGCGTGCCGCGGTTAAAACCTGGGAAGCTTTGGCTGATGGACTTTTGGATGCCGGTATTTTGGCAAGGCTCGAGGCCACTTGGCGACCAGCAGAACAACAAAGCCCGGCCTGGGTTGAGCGCCAGATGGGCAAAATCGATGCGGCCCTGAAAAGCATGTCGATTGGCCTGGGTGAATCCAATTACTGCCACAACAATCAATTTAGTCTGGCAGATGTCGCGGTGGGCTGCGCCTTAGGATATTTGGATTTTCGCTTTCCATCCGTGGATTGGCGCACGCCGTACCCCAATTTAGACCAACTGCATCAGCGGCTCATGCAGCGGCAGTCCTTTATAGATACCGCTCCGCCAGCGGCCTAAGTCTTAGCAACTTAAGTATGTTTATTCTGGGCTCGCAGAAATAATCCCGCCGCCCAAGCAAATATCACCGTCGTACACCACAGCAGATTGACCGGGAGTTATCGCCCACTGCGAATCCGCAAATTGCAGCGCAAAGCCAGCAGATCCAATCGCGAGGGTGCAATTGGCATCAGCTTGGCGATAGCGTGTTTTGGCCCCATAGGCTCCTGCTAATGGCATTGCACCACTAATCCAACTGGCATCGATTGCGTTTAAATGGGAACTACTCAACCAGGGGTGCTCGTGGCCCTGAGCGATATACAGGGTATTGCTCGCCATATCTTTGCGCGCAACATACCAAGCATCGCCATTGCCATCTTGACTGCCACCAATCCCAATCCCTTTGCGCTGACCGAGGGTAAAAAACGCCAAGCCCATGTGCTCGCCAACGGTCTTGCCATCCGGGGTTTTAATCGCCCCGGGGGCAGTAGGTAGGTAGCGATTGAGAAACTCCCGAAACGGCCGCTCGCCAATAAAACAAATGCCGGTGGAGTCTTTTTTGCGGGCATTGGGCAGGCCGATTTGATCTGCCAGGGTACGCACCTCGGTTTTGGCCATTTCACCGAGTGGAAATATCACCTTTGCCAGTTGCTGCTGGCTAAGGCGGTGCAAAAAGTAACTTTGATCCTTGCTGGCATCCAGTCCCTTCAGCAACTGAACGCCTTCCGCGGCGTGCCTTGCACGGGCGTAGTGCCCGGTGGCGATGGCATCTGCACCCAAGGCCATGGCATAGTCTAAAAATGCTTTAAATTTGATTTCGGCATTGCACAAGACATCGGGATTAGGGGTGCGGCCGGCGCTGTATTCGCGTAAAAATTCAGCAAAAACCCGCTCCCGGTACTCTGCAGCAAAGTTCACTGCCTCTACATCAATCCCAATTAGGTCCGCTACCGAGACCACATCAAGCCAATCTTGGCGACTCGAGCAATACTCGCTGTTGTCGTCGTCCTCCCAGTTTTTCATAAAAAGTCCAATAACTTCAAAGCCTTGCTGTTTTAAAAGCCAAGCCGTTACGGACGAATCCACTCCCCCAGACATCCCCACCACGACTTTTGAGGGCTGAGACAGCGGAATTGCGGAAGATTGAAGGTCGAGCATCGAAAAATGAGAGAATTACACTTAAGTTACCGGTTCCCCATTGTAAAAGTCTTACGTTGGATACACACCAATAAAAAGAAATTACTGACGCAATGGGTAAGTGCGCTCACAAGGCCAAGCTACTTTAACTAATACCGCTTTTCTACATTATTTGCTTTCGGAGACATGCCATGCGCATTGGAGTGCCACTAGAAACCAGACCGGGGGAAACTCGGGTTGCAGCCACACCGGAGACGGTCAAGAAGCTGATCAGCCAAGGTCATCAATTCATTATTCAATCGGGTGCCGGTAACGGTGCCAGCGTCCCAGATTCAGCCTATGAAGCCGTTGGTGCCACCATCGGTAGCGCTGCCGACGCTTTTGCGGCGGAGATGGTGCTCAAGGTTCGCAGCCCCCAGGCAGACGAACTCAAACAAATCAAATCGGGTACCGTGCTAATTGGCATGCTGGATCCATTTGATAACGAGGCAATTGCAGCCATGGCCAGCCAAGGCATTACTGCCTTTGCTCTTGAGGCAGCGCCACGCACTACCCGCGCCCAAAGCATGGATGTGCTCTCTTCCCAAGCCAACATTGCCGGCTATAAAGCTGTAATGATTGCCGCTAACGAATATCAGCGCTTTATGCCCATGCTGATGACCGCTGCAGGTACCGTTAAGGCAGCGCGCATACTCATTTTGGGTGCTGGCGTTGCCGGCCTGCAAGCCATTGCGACAGCCAAGCGCTTAGGCGCCGTGATTGAAGCATCCGATGTGCGCCCTGCTGCAAAAGAACAAATCGAATCCCTTGGCGCTAAGTTTGTCGATGTGCCCTACGAGACCGATGAAGAACGTGAAATCGCCAAAGGCGTTGGCGGCTATGCGCGTCCGATGCCCGAGTCCTGGATGAAGCGGCAAGCTGCCTTGGTTGCTGAGCGCGCCATGCAAGCCGACATTGTGATTGCGACTGCCTTAATTCCGGGACGTAAGCCACCCGTCTTATTGCACAGCGAGACCGTAATGAAGATGAAACCCGGTTCGGTTGTAATCGATTTGGCTGCAGGCCGTGGTGAAAACGGTTCTGGCAATTGCCCGCTCACGCGCGCAGACCAAATCGTCGATGCGAATGGCGTGAAGATTGTTGGCCATACGAATTTACCCAGCATGGTGGCAGCAGATGCCTCGGCACTCTATGCGCGCAACGTACTGGACTTTATGAAACTCATCATCAATAAAGAAGCGCAGCTCGCTATTCCGGCTGCTGCCGATGATGACATTGTTGCAGCTTGCCTCATGTGTCGTGATGGCCAAGCTGTCCGTAAAAATTAATTATTGAAGGAATGATCATGGATGCAGCTGCAATTCAAAGTATTCTTACGGTCCAAAACATTACGGTGTTTGTGCTGGCCATTTTTGTGGGCTACCACGTGGTTTGGAACGTCACGCCCGCATTGCATACGCCCTTAATGGCGGTAACCAATGCCATTTCTGGAATTATCATCGTTGGCGCTTTGCTGCAAACCGAAGTCATCAATGGCAATGAAATTACCCTCACCAGCATGATTGGTGCATTGGCAGTCTTCCTCGCCTCGATAAACATTTTTGGTGGCTTTATGGTCACTCGCCGCATGCTGGAAATGTTTAAAAAGAAGGCTCCTAAAAACGAAGCCGCTGGCACAAAGTAAGAGAACCCCATCATGTCTAATATCACAGCGATTTCATATCTCATTTCTTCGGTGCTGTTTATCCTCGCGCTGCGGGGTTTATCGTCACCGACCACCTCCCGTCAAGGTAACGTTTATGGAATGATCGGCATGCTGCTCGCCGTCATCACCACATTCTTGATTCCCACATTTAAGCCCGTCTATTGGCTGATTGGCATTGCCATTGTTGCTGGCGCAATCATCGGTTCGATTGCTGCGAAACGTGTGCAAATGACCAAGATGCCTGAGCTGGTTGCCTTAATGCACTCCTTTGTTGGTCTATCGGCCGTGTTGATTGCGATTGCAGCGGTAATCAACCCAGCGCAAGACCACTCGGGTGCGCAGAAGATCGAACTCTTTATTGGCGCCTTCATTGGTGCTATTACCTTTACTGCTTCGATCATTGCCTTCGGTAAGTTGTCCGGTAAAGTCAGCGGCAAGCCAGTAACCTTCTCTGGCCAGCACATGCTGAACTTGGTACTGGCTATATTGATGGTTGCGGCTGGAGTGGTGTATTTCTTAACCGACAGCCATGCAGCCTTCCTCGCCATGTGCGCAGTTGCCTTGGTGCTCGGCGTGACCTTGATCATCCCCATTGGTGGTGCCGATATGCCAGTGGTGGTATCGATGCTCAATAGCTATTCGGGCTGGGCTGCGGCGGGTATTGGCTTCACATTGAACAACCCGGTATTGATTATTGCTGGCGCCTGCGTGGGCTCTTCGGGTGCGATTCTGTCTTACATCATGTGTAAGGCGATGAACCGCTCGATCCTCGCCGTATTGCTTGGCGGATTCGGCGCTGAAGCAGCCGCCGGTGGTGACGATGATGGCGCAGCTAAGAATTACAAAACGGGCTCAGCTGAAGACGCGGCATTTTTAATGACCAATGCCGATACCGTGATCATTGTTCCAGGTTACGGCTTGGCAGTGGCCCGCGCGCAGCATGCACTCAAAGAGTTAACCGAGAAGTTAACGCACCATGGCGTGACGGTGAAGTATGCAATCCATCCGGTTGCCGGACGGATGCCAGGCCACATGAACGTCTTGCTGGCGGAAGCCGAAGTGCCCTACGACCAAGTATTTGAGATGGAAGACATCAACAGCGACTTTGGTCAGGCCGACGTGGTTCTGGTTCTGGGCGCCAATGACGTGGTGAACCCAGCAGCGCGCACACCAGGTAGCCCCATCTTCGGCATGCCAATTCTGGAGGCCTTTAAAGCCAAAACCATTATTGTCAACAAGCGCTCTATGGCTGCGGGTTATGCCGGTCTCGATAACGAGCTCTTCTACATGGATAAAACCATGATGGTCTTCGGTGATGCGAAGAAGGTCATTGAAGACATGGTCAAGGCTGTTGAATAGGTGCTCTAAGCCTTATAAATAAAGGCTTAGAGGGTGATTAATTAGGGCTTGTCCAATTTCTGTCCAACTGAGGCAGAAAAAATGGCATCGATTCGTAACCGCAGCGGTAAGTGGCAAGCCCGAGTTACCCGCAAGGGTGAGCAGTCCCTAGCAAGGTCATTCCAATCCAGGCAAGACGCAGAGAGGTGGGCCAGGCAGCTCGAGTCCGACATGGACAAGGGCAGCTATACCAACCTCGTCTTAGCAGAGCGCACGACCTTCGCTGAAGTGATCATGCGATACATCCAAGAGGTCGTCAGTCAGGGCCGTAGCTGCAAAGAGGACTCCTACCGCCTGAAGGCGCTCGCAAGGCATCCCATAGCAAAGTTATGCATGACCGCCCTTACCCCAATGAAGGTGGCAGAGTACCGAGACGAGCGTTTGCAAGTCGTCTCGGCGGGGGCGGTGATTCGGGAGTTGAGCTATTTTTCCTCCATCATTAATCACGCCAAGCGCGAGTGGGGCATCAACACCCTCAACCCCATCCCCATGGTCAAAAAGCCGCCATCGCCGCCAGGACGAAACCGAATCCTTAGCGAAGAGGAGCTGGACCGACTCTACGCGGCACTCACGCCGAGGGTTAAAAACGCGAACCACTGGATGCTGCCGCTGATAAAATTTGCATTGGAGAGTGCCATGAGACGAGGTGAAATCTTAGGGCTACGTTGGGAGCATATTGACCTGCAAAAACGCACCGCCTATATTCCGCTGACTAAAAACGGAGAAAGCCGACTCGTTCCACTCTCGATAGCGGCAGTTACGATTCTAGAAGACCTCCCAAGAAATCTGCATGGCACAGTCTTTCCGGTTGCTGGATGTACCTTATCTGCAGCAATTGATCGAGCAAGGACAAAGGCCAAGCTAAACAATTTTCACTTTCACGACCTTCGGCACATGGCCATTACGCGGCTTGCAGAAAAGCTGCCCAACCTCATTGAACTGAGCGCCGTTAGCGGCCATAAAAGCCTGACCATGCTCAAGCGCTACTACCACCCCAACGCCGAGCAGCTTGCGCTCAAGATTGCTTAGCCCGGCCTATTGACTAGCTACTTTGCATAACCCAACCACGGAGTCATCATGAAGTTCGGCAATTTAAAAACGCAGGCTCAGGCCAATGGCTTTATCAGCCAGGCATTTTCTAAGCGGGTAGCCATCAGTGATTACCGGCTCTCCGGCTTACAGCTTGACCTAATCTCTGCTCAAAGGGGCATCTGGAGGCTACGCTACCTCAGCCCAACTCGTTGTACCAGGAGATGCGTCACGATCGGCAGCGCAGAGCTCCTCACCTTGGTGCAGGCCCGTGATATGGCCGCTAAGTACAAGCACCAGCTTGCCCTAGGCCAAGACCCTCAGGATTCCAAAGAGATCCTCAAGTCCATCCCCAAGCTGCGCGACTTCATCGAGGAGCAGTACCTGCCCTTTATCAAGACCTACAAAAGGTCCTGGACTGGTGATGTAGGCTTAATTAAGAACCACATCGACCCACACTTTGGATCCTTGCGCATGGACGAGCTGAAGAAGCAGGACGTAGTTGCGTTTATTAACAAGCAGCTTCTAACCCACGCACCGGGTAGCGTGAACCGGGTGGTGATCCTGCTCCGTTATATTTACAACCTGGCCATCCGGTGGGAAACGGCCGGGATTAGCAAGAACCCCACCGCAGGCATTCCAATCCTCGAGGAGAACAATAAGAAAGAGCGTTACCTGAGCCCCGAAGAGGCTCGTAAGTTAGTGGGCGCCTTGCAAAGCTCTTGGAACCCCATGCTGCAGTACATCGTGCCAATGCTCATTTTGACGGGCGCTAGAAAGAATGAGGTGCAGCAAGCCAAATGGGAAGACATTAACTGGAAACAGCGCATCTGGCGCATCCCCATTAGCAAGTCTGGAAAGGCCCGGCATGTTCCTATCTCAGATGGGGCGCTGCTGTTATTAGAGGCTATCCCACGCATTACAGGCTGCCCGTGGATTTTTGCCAATCCCAAGACACAAGAGCCCTACATCAGCTTTTATGGCTCATGGAACACTGTCAGAAAGTCAGTGGGGCTGGCTGATGTTCGCATCCATGATCTACGCCACTCGTTTGCCAGTTTTTTAGTTAACAGCGGCAGAAGTTTGTACGAGGTACAAAGAATCCTTGGACACTCGCAAATTTCAACAACGCAGCGTTATGCCCATTTAAGTCAGGACTCACTGCTCACTGCGGCCAATGAAGTCGGCAAGGCAGTACCCAGCCTATTGACTAGCAAAATAGAGAAGCAGCCAATACTTGAGTCTGCTTAATAAATATTTTAAAAATGGGTCAGATTTTGGGGCGGGAATGTACCCATTTGTGCATTAGTAGTAATGGGAGCATGAAATATGTTTTTCAAATTGACTGCCTGAAATAAATAAATTTTTATATTATTATTCTATGTAGAGGTATCTGGACAGGTCGGCCAGAATAATAACGAGACTCAGCTGCAGAAATGCGGCGCATAAAAAGGTAAAAAGTCAGGGCAGAGGCGCCCAAGTGCTGAAAGCTGTTATTAGTCGTGACAGCGGAAGGACAAGCTACTGAGCATATCGGATGCATGTGCTCTTTATCGGTTGGCGGCCTGAGGCAATCTCAGGTGGGAGTCGACAAAGAATCCGAAAAAAAGCCACTCACGACGAGCTTTTATCCATTTCGGAGATTTTATGAACAGCAATTACGAGCGCTATGGTGCGCTAGGTTTTCCATTATTCAAAAATAACTACCAACCTATCCCAGTTAAAGGGAAGGTGCCCATAGTTAAGGAGTGGCCAACTCGGCCCATCACGGCTGAAGCTGTGAAAGGTTGGTCTGAAGCCTACCAAAACTGGCATTCCCCCAATATCGTAGACACTTTTCATAACGCAATTTGACGTTGTTCGAACGCCATTGGACTTAATTGGGCAAGATGCTTGTGACGCCTCACCCGATTGTAGAACTCTTCGATGTATTCAAAGATTTCTGATTTGGCTTGTGCCCTAGTGGGATAAATCCGTTTCTTAATTAATTCGCTTTTGAGGCTGCTAAAAAAGGATTCAGCAACTGCGTTATCCCAGCAGTTGCCACGCCTGCTCATGCTCGGGCTTAATCGATGGTCTTTGCACCAGCGAGCAAACTCATCACTGCCAAACTGGCTGCCTTGGTCGGAGTGGATGATGAGCCCATTCTTGGGCTTTCTGCGCCAAACTGCCATGGTCAAGGCATCCAGAACCAAGCGGGTTTCCATGCGTGCCTGCATGCTCCAGCCCACCACTAATCTGGAGTGCAGATCAATCACCACTGCTAAGTAAAGCCAGCCTTCATGAGTACGGACATAGGTAATGTCAGTGACCCAAGCTTGATCGGGGGCGTCATGGGTAAATTGACGCTGTAATTGATTGGGGGAGACCAAAGACGGTCTACCGATCCGATATCGCGGGCGCTTATAACCGCGGATGGAGCGCAGTTGTGAAGCCTTCATGAGTCTTGCCACGCGGTTCTCACTGCAACTAATCCCTGCTTCTTTGAGGTCATGGTAAATCCGTGGACTGCCATAAATGCCTATACTTTGATCATAGTAGTAGCGGATCTGTGCCGATAACTTGGCGTTCTCCAGAGCCCGAGGTGACTGGGGTTCCTTGAGCCAAGCGTAATAGCCACTGCGGTGCACCTTCAGAACCCGGCACATGCTCAAAAGCCGGAACTCCTGGCGATGCTCTTTGATAAACGCGTACTTCACTCGGACACTTTGGCAAAGTACGCGGCGGCCTTTTTTAGGATGTCGCGCTCTTCAGTGGTTCGCCTGAGCTCTGCTTTGAGTTTGGTCATCTCGGCTTGCAGCGCTTTGACGTCTTCTATTGGTTTCTCATCTGACCCCTTGAGTTTTCGGGTCCAGGTATACAGCAGACCCACAGGAACGCCTAAACGACTAGCGACATCTGTGGCTGAATGACCTTTTTCAAGAATTTGTTTAACCGCCTCTAATTTGAACTCAGTTGTGTATTTGGTTCGCTTCATAACTACTCCCTTGATTCATTGTTGACAATATTAACTGTCTACTGAATCGGGGGAATGCCA
>CAMDKY010000009.1 GCA_945901245.1 Polynucleobacter meluiroseus
CCCCAATTAATGGAAAGCCTCTACATTGGTTGTGTTTCGCACAGCATGCGTTTTTTCCCCAAGGGCGAGATCGATGCCCATGCCTTTAAAGAAGCGGAGCTCACTGCTCGCCGCGAAATTCAAGTCATTGCCGAGCCCTTTGTCAAGCAGGGCTGGAAGCAAGCCGTCGGCTCGTCTGGTACCGCCCGTGCTTTAGCCGACATCATTGCTGCAATGGGGTATGGCGATGCCCCAAAAGGCTTCATTACCAAAGCCGCTCTAAAAGCAATGAAGCACGATTTATTGCGTTTTGAGAGCACCAGTCAAATACCCATACCGGGCTTGAAGGATGATCGACGCGTGGTATGGCCAGGTGGTCTTGCTATTATGCTGGCGGTGTTTGAAGAGCTGGAGATTGAATTAATGGAAGTCACCGATGCCGCGCTGCGGGTTGGGGTCTTGTATGACTTACTGGGTCGATCCCAACACCACGACATGCGCTTTGTCACAGTAGAGCAGTTTATGGGCCGGTACTCGGTGGATCGGCTGCAAGCCAAACGCGTGGGGAATTTAGCGGCTAGTTTTTTATCGCAATTACCAAGTCGCGACACAGAAGCTAGAACAAATAATCTGATTTTATTGGAGTGGGCTGCGAATTTGCATGAGATTGGTCTATCGATTTCCCACAACAGTTACCACAAGCATTCAGCCTACATTGCCGGTAATGCCGACATGCCAGGATTCTCAAAAAACGACCAATTTCGTTTAGCGACCCTGCTAGTCGGTCACACCGGCAAACTCGGGAAGCTGGCGAATAATGCCGAATTTCTGGATTGGCGCATGCTGCTTGCCTTACGCTTGGCGCAATTACTATGCCGTGGTCGAACCGATGCCCATTTGCCAGAGGTGAGCGTGAGCGAGTCAGGCGCCGGATTTACGATTCAGATTGCAAAAGCGTGGCTTGATAAGCACCCTTTGACCGAATTTAGTTTGCGCAAAGAGGCCGCTGAATGGGACCGCATTGGTCGGCCCTACACCATCAAATTGACTTAAAACAGGCGGCTCGTTTATTGACCTAAAAAATGCTTTGCGTAGCGGGGATTGATTTCGGAGAGGCGCAACATGGTCAAGAGGTCGGCCGTATTAAAGTCAGGATCCCAAGCGGGCGCACTGCATATTTTTGCCCCTAATTTGAGATAGCCTTTAATTAGCGGAGGCGCTTCGACATCGAGGCCACCATTGAGGCGATTGAGTGGTAGCGGTACCTTCGGAAAGCCGTGGTTTTCGATGGGCGCAATTTGATCTGCGCTCAGTCCGTTGTATAGGCTAGCAGCGAAGTGTCCACCATCGGTCATCGGGATGCTGGCGCAACCGAGCATGATTTCATAATTGTTTTTCAGCATGTATTCAGCCAGACCGCTCCAGAGTGCCATGATAACGGCGCCCGAACGGTAGTCTTGATGCACGCAGGAACGGCCCACTTCCACCATTTTGGGGCGTAAGTGATCCAGGCGTGTTAGATCAAATTCGGAATCGGAATAGAGCTTGCCGATCTCTTGTGCCTTATGGGGTGGTAACACCCGATAGGTGCCGACTACCCGCAGGGTATCTTGATCACGAATGATCAGGTGGTCACAGTAGGCATCAAACTCATCCACATCCAGCCCTTGAGTATGGCTAGGGAGGGCAGCGCCCATCTCTTCCGCAAATACTTTAAAGCGCAAGCGCTGCGCTTCTTGAATCTCACCCGCATCTTTAGCCCAAGATACCTGTAGTGCAGGGCGCTTTGATTTGATGATGGGACGTGCCACCTCGGGCGTGGACCGCAACTCAGTTCGAGTCCGCTGCGCAAATGCTTTACCAAATAAACGCTTGGCCATTTTTTTCGATAAGAGCTTTTTGAGAGGCAGTAATTTCTGCTTGCGGCTGACGGTAGTCACGCCTTTGAAGAACACGTCGAATGGGGCAAATGGATTTGGCATATCGGACATAAAAGGAACCTTGTAGTAGTAAACCCGAGTCTAGATGGGGTTTATGACAGTTTCATGAAAAGAGGCAAGCAAACGCTAAGCCACAAAATAAAGGTAATGAGTAGGGCCAACATCACCGCAGCCGAGCCAAAATCCTTGGCGCGTTTGGAGAGGTCATGGTGCTCAAAGGAAATTCGATCAATCGCCGCTTCCACGCTCGAATTGAGCAATTCAATCGCCATAACGAGCACCAGAGAAGAAATTAATACGGCTTTTTCAAACAGCGTTACGGGCAAGAGTAACGCCACTGGGGTCAGTAATATAAAAAGGGTTAGCTCTTGCCGAAACGCACTTTCTTCTTTGAACGCAAATACCAGCCCATGCCATGAGTTTTTTGCCGCATGCCAAGCGCGAACGAGGCCGCGATTGCCCTTGTGCGGATTTTGGTCAATGTGGTAAGTATTTTTCAATGGGTTAATTGACTATATCTACTCACGCCAGCGCGGTGCGGTGAATTGCTGGCGTGGCTACTGGCTTTAAATGCCGGGCAAACTGTTCTGTCGAAGCCCGCCATGAGAAGCGCTCGGCATGGGCTCTAGCCACCTCGCGGGGAATCTTGAGGGCAGCTAAGCAGGCCGTACGTAAATCCTTATCCATGGCGCCGGCTGGCGAGTCTCCCAAGACATCGATCGGGCCTGTCACGGGGTAAGCAGCCACTGGTGTACCGCAAGCCATGGCTTCTAGCAAGACAAGACCAAAGGTATCGGTTTTGCTCGGGAAAACAAAGACATCGGCCGCGGCATAGACCTTGGCTAACTCGGGCTGGTTTAAAACACCCAAATAATTAACATTGGGGTATTGCTGTTTGATTTTGGCCATGGCGGGACCGTCACCCACCACCCACTTTGACCCTGGCAAGTCAATTTCCAAAAAGGCATTGATGTTTTTTTCAACTGCAACCCGGCCAACGTACAAAAAGATCGGGTGTGCTGAGTTGAGGACCTTAGACTCTTGCATCTGAAATACCTCAGTATCCACGCCGCGTGACCAGAGCACCACATTCGTAAAGCCGAATTTTTCTAGATCGTTTTTGACGACGATGGTGGGCGCCATGACGGCCATCGAGGGGCCATGAAACCAGCGCAAGAAGGCATAGGTCCACGAGATCGGAATACCGGTCCTTGCCTGAACGTACTCTGGAAAGCGCGTATGGTAAGCGGTAGAGAAGGGCAGGCGATTGCGCACAGCATAGGCTCTGGCAGATAAACCCAAGGGGCCTTCGGTGGCAATGTGAATCGCATCGGGCTCAAAATCCTTGATTTTGCGCGCTACGCCTTTCCCGGGAAATAGTGACAGAGAGATATCTGGATAGGTAGGGCAAGGAATGGTTTTGAATTGATTGGGCGTAATCATCTCGATCTCATGCCCCATTAATTTCAGTTCATGGCAAGTTTGCTTTAAGGTACGAACAACTCCATTGACTTGGGGTTCCCAGGCGTCGGTTACGATCATTATTTTCATGCTAAGGCCTCTTCACGTGATTTATTAATAGCGACTTCCATATGGAACTCTTCTATGTTGGCGATACTTGGGCTTGGGTCGCCCAGAATGGTGTTCCAAAACACCAGTTTGAGTTCACCTTCGGTGGTCTCAACGAGGGCGCTCAGGCTCTCAACCCAATCGCCATCGTTGCAATAAATGAGTCCATCGATTTCCCGAATTTCGGCTTTGTGAATATGCCCACAAACGACGCCATCGCAATTGCGCATGCGGGCTTCGCGCGCCATGATGTGCTCAAAATCAGCAATGTAGCTCACGGCATTCTTGACTTGGTGCTTGAGGTATTGCGATAGTGACCAGTACTGCAAGCCCATTTTGATGCGAATCAAATTGAAATAGCGATTCATGTACAAAATCAGGGAATATAGGGTGTCGCCGACATAGGCGAGCCATTTGGCGTACTGCATCACGCCATCAAATAAATCGCCATGGGTAACCCAGAGCTTTTTGCCGTCCTTCGTGGTATGGATAATCTCTTCAACCACCTGAATCTCGCCAAAGGACGTGCCGATGTATTGGCGGGCGCTTTCATCGTGATTACCTGGGATGAAGTACACGCTAGCGCCTTTACGGGCTTTGCGCAGTAATTTTTGGACTACGTCATTGTGCGTTTGCGGCCAATAGAATGATTTCTTTAGGCGCCATCCGTCAATAATGTCACCAACCAAGTAGTAGGTATCGGCTTCGTTGTGCTTTAGGAAATCGAGGAGGTAGTTTGCCTGGCAGCCTGTAGTACCCAGGTGCACGTCTGAAATCCAGATGGCTCGGTAGTGCGTCATTGAAGAGTATTAAGCCATGCGAGTGTGTAGGCTTCATGACAATTTCATGTCATTTTTATGACTTACTAGCTTAGTATTGTTATTGCATTCTGTATAACAAAGAGCCTTCTACATCAACCATTATTAATATGAATCCAAGCCGCATTTTCACCATATTGCAAATCATGGCGCATGTTTTTAAAGGATGCTTCATTTTGCTGCTGCTATTTCCTTGGTTCAATGTAGAGCAGCGGCATCGATCGATTCGTAAGTGGTGCAAGCAGCTGCTGGCTTTGTTTCAGATGCGCCTGAGTGTGGTTGGGGAGAAGCACCTGATGGACGCCCATTACTTATTAGCAGCCAATCACATCTCGTGGATTGATATTCATGTGATCAATGCCTTTAAACCCCATTATTTTGTCGCTAAATCCGAAGTAGCGAGTTGGCCTATTTTTGGCTGGATGGCTAAACAGCTCGGTACGCTCTTTATTGAGCGCGGTAAGTCCAATAGCATTCGCAATATGGTGCAGGAAGTAGCTGAGCAACTGAAGCAAAAAGCCATTTGCATCTTTCCAGAAGGCACCTCGACCGATGGCAAGCAGGTAGCACCGTTTAAATCGAACTTATTCGAAGCAGCCATTGTGGCCAATGCGCCGGTATATGCCCTGGCGATTCAGTACTTTGATGTGCATACTGGCCAAAAAACCACGGCACCCGCTTTTATTGGTGAGATGGGTTTATTGGATTCGATCTGGAATCTGATCTGCAGCCCACCCATTTGTGCCCAGATCAGCATTAGTGAAAAACTACCTGCACTTACAGAAAGAAAGGCCCTGGCCGAACTGAGCCAGAGCCTGATTGCAGCGCAACTGTGCGACAGCCGTTAGAAGGCGGCGCGTACCCCCACCATGAGGCTACGCCCCGGTTGCGGTGCATACAAACGCACTGCCATGGGGGTGGTAGCAAAACGGATTTGCTCGTTGAGTAAGTTACGCAAATTAACGTAGCCCGTCCAACTGATCTTGTTGACCTTCTCGGTATACGACAAACCGGCGTTCAGTAAGTTGTAGCTGGGGGTAGGGCCCACTTCCCACGAGGCCAATCGATTTTGCTCAAAGCTATAGGTGTAACTGGCATTTGCTAACCACTTGTTTTGCTGATGGGCTAGCTGTAGTCCTACCCGAGGCGCTGGTTGCAAAGGCAAATTGCCGCCCGCATCAAAAGTCCCTTGGGATGCATCCGCAAACAAACGGGCGCCGCTGCCAAATTGATTCCAGTTGTAGGTCAGTTCGGCTTCGGCTCCTTTGATTGTGGCTGCGGCTTGCTGGGCAACGACCACGCTAAAGTCTTCATCTCCAGCACTTTCTCCAGAAATATAGTTTCCGAAAATATAGTTATTAAACTTATTTACATAGATACTTGCCTTACCACGCACTTTACCCAACACCTTTTGTGCTGTTAGTTCAAGATTGTGAGAAGTCTCTTTTGATAAATTAGAGTTCCCAACCACAAAGGTTGCGGTAGATTCATGTATACCGTAGGCATAGAGCTCTTGTGCGTCTGGTGCTCGTTGAGATACCGTATATGCAGCTCCCAGGCCATAACCATTGACTAAGTTCCACAAGCCACCAGCAGAGTAGGATGTTAGATTGAAATTACGGTTTACAGCCTGCGGGTTTACGGGGCCGTCTGAGCTTAGAGCCCCATCTTTTTTAAAGTCGATGCCATTGCCACCTACTCCAGCTTCATATGGAAAAATTGTTGCGCTATTGGGGTTTTGACTTACGTTGTCATAGCGTAAACCCAAGTTAGCTTGCAGAGGCCCCCAGCGTCCTTCCTCAATCCAGAAGAGGGCATTGGAATTGGTTTTGGTCGATGGAACAATCGCATAATTACCACTATCTAACTCCGTTGCCTCGAGCGATGCGCGAGTTACTTGAGCGCCAATATTGCCTTTCCATCCCATGAAATTCTTATGGGATAAATCGAGGCGCGCTTCATTAGCAATGTTTTTCCAAAGGGCTGCTGCCACGCCATCTGGCCCAAATTCCGTATGGTTGTAATTGCTATTGGCCGCACTGAACTTTAAGGAAGAAAAGCCCTCAAATGGATCGCGCGTTTGGTGCTGAAAGTCATAGCGATTTTGTGATTGGTTAATCGCACCGCCCTCGGGTGTGGGTATGCCGTAGTTATTGTTTAGACGCTCAATTGATATACCGGTGTACCCCGACTTACCGATATATGATGCTCCTAACCCCAAATTGTTTTGATTGCTAAAAGAATTGGGTAATTTACCGGTGTAGTTGGTTGCTTCACCGCCTTCCGGAGGAACAGTCCAGCCACCCGCAGGCTGACCCTGAGACTGGGTTGAGCTACCTGGAAAGCTGTAGTTCTGTGCATTATTGATGGCCGTGTCGACGTGCACGGCAACTGAGCCAAAGGCGGCATCGACAATGCCTGAGGCTGCTCGGCCATTGTTGACGGTTTCGTAGCTGGTATTGACTGCCCCGGTTGCGTGCTCCGGTAGGTTAGTCAAGATACGATCATTAATCACATTCACCAAACCACCGCTAGACCCTGAACCATACTTTAGAGCTGCAGCCCCGCGCAGAATTTCAATCTGACGAGCATTTTGCAATGGGGTTGCTACGGCATGATCAGCTGAGATGCTGGATACATCGCCCACTGAAAGGCCGTTTTGCAAAATCTGCACTCGTGCACCCTCCAGGCCCCGAATAACCGGGCGAGAAGATCCTACCCCATAACCGGTCTGGGATACTCCCAATTCATTACCAATAGTGGCTCCTAAGGTAGTGCCGAGCTTATCCAAGAGTTCATTGCCTTGCAGAATTTTGGTTGGCGTGAGGATGCTGAGATTACTTTCTTGTGATCCAGTTGCTTCAATTTGTAGATTGGGATTGCTGCTGCTTTGGGCATAGGCAATCACAGAAAAAGACACAGTCAATGTGGTGGTCAGGCTAACTGATTTCAGTAAGCCAAAGGCATTTCGCTTTGCTAAAAGCGATCGAGAATTCGTCTTCATAAAAAGCTCCAATTGCGCCACGGCATCGCAGTGGCGAAACAATACATGGCAGACAAGAGCTGCCGCTTAGGGGTTTACAACTGGAGGGATTGCGGCGGAGCGCGGGATTGGTAGTGGCTTAAAACTGCGCCAGTATTAAAAACGGCGCTATAGATAATCGGTTCGGTTGCCAGTGCTTGAACCGCAGTGATGGTTGTGCCGGCACTTGAAACAAAGCCAGCTAAGGTGAGTGCATCAAACAGTAAACAATTGGCATTAATGTGGTCGGCATGAGGTGCCTCTGCATGGTGATGCGCATCGCAGTCGTCATGGTTGGCTAAGTCGAGGGGGGCATTAAACCCGGCAAGGGATGGCTGCCCGGTATGGGGGTGGGCAATGCTGTGGGCATAACCCAGCCAATGGGTGCCCAGCAGGCTTAGCGCGAGGAAGGCGACCGCTAGACAGGTCCGAGCGGATCGCTGGATTGGTGTCTTTAAATAGGCCTTCATATGCACGAATGGTACAGGAAATGCCTAGCGGACCCAATACTGTGTAAAATATCGATTCCGTCGGAGTGTAGCGCAGCCTGGTAGCGCACCTGCTTTGGGAGCAGGGGGTCCAAGGTTCGAATCCTTGTACTCCGACCACCTTTTATTACCTTATCTTCCCTTGATCTACTCTGCCCAGAGCAAGATCTACCTCAAAAACGCCACGTTACTCCTGCCTCAGAACGTAAGGAATTAACGCCCGATCCCGAGAACACGGCCCCAAAATCAGCGGCACTGCGCATAATCGATACGCCTAGGTCAACATCTGGAGTGATCGAATAAATTGCCGCCACCATACCGTAGTCTGAAAATCGGTTGGCGTTGAGAACAATATTGGTGCCCACTCCAAAATCCAGCGCTAAGCGCCAGCGTGAATTCACTACCCATACGGGTGCAATGGAAAATGAATAAGCTTTGGTACGCAAGGGCTCCATACTTCCGTTGACTTGGTAATTGGTGTTGTAGGGATTGCTGGCATAACTTACGTTGCTGTGCACATGAATTTGATCCCAATAGTAGGAGCTTATGAAATTCAGTTCGTAATTGGTTTTGGCCATACCAATACCAACGGCCTGTTGGCTTGTTGATGCGGGCAGGGTAACGGTCGGTTTGACGGCAAATGCCCAGCCTTGCTCGCCATCGCCCCAAAAGCGCCATTTGAGTCCCAGCACGTAGTTCGAAAGGGGAGAGTAGTTGCCCTTAGGGGAGGCATAGTAGGTCGTTGCAAACGAAACTTCTGTTGTTTCGCTAAGGCCTCGCGTATAGGTAAAAGGTGCAGCCGTTGCTCGCCCAAGACCCCTAAATTCTTCGCCGTTGCTATTAATAACGGAAATGTCTTCAGTTGCCTTGTTGTTTAAAACATAAATGTACTGCTCAATCTGATTAACGTTGCGGCCAATGGTCGCCGCATCATCGGTATTGAGGGGCTCGAAGGCCTGTGTGGGCAGCGCAACTGCAACGGCCAGAATGGAGAAAAGTAAACGAAGGGGGAAGGTCATAAAGAAGTCAGGCGATAGCGCATGAATACACGACTGTATTTCAATTGAGTGACACTTCTAAGTCATGCAGGCGCAGGACAGGCAAATCAATTTATTTACGAAGAAGTTCTTTTTTAGCACGTAAGTAGAGCAGGGCCACGACACCGACCAACATGACGTAGAGGGAGATCGTGACGGCGCCCTTACTGTGGGCATAGGCAAAGCTAGAATAGGCTAAGTACGCACACGAGGCGCAAAACACCATGGGTGTGAGAGGGTAGAGGGGTACGCTAAACTCACGCTTGATATGGGGGTGCTTAAATCGCAGAATAAATACCGAGATCCCAACCAATAATAAGAAACTCCAAAAAACTGGGGCGGTAAATTCCACCATGGCCTCAAAGCCATCCGACTGCAAAGCCCCAAAGCAAACCAGCGCGACGCAGATAATGCCTTGCACTAAATAAGCCAGACTCGGAGAGCCGCGCTTGGCTTCCCAGCGCCCCATGAAACGCAGGCCATACCAATCTTCACCCATCGCAAAATTGGTGCGCGCACCGACAATCATGGTGGCATTAATGCTGGTGAGTGCAGCAATAGCGACAAAAAGACCGAGGAGTTTTTCACCTACGGGGCCAAACGCTAAACCCAGCAAATCGGCAGGTGCTGCTTTACTGCTGGCAAGCTGTTGCATGCCAAGGCCGCTAATTAATGCCCAATTCACCAAGAGATAAATAATGGTGATGAGCAGCAGACTAAAGACAATGACGTACACCACTGTCTTGCTACCACCCTTGACTTCGGCGGAAATATAAGCGGATTCATTCCAGCCGCCAAAGGTCAGTAGTACGAAGACCATGGCTAAGCCAAGTAAACCTAAGGGTGGGGTACTTGAGAAAAAGGGAGCATGCTCCACTACAGGCAGGGGCGCGCCCATTAAGCCAAAGCCCGCCACAATAATGGCCAGCAGGCCAGCCACTTCCAAAATGGTGAGCAGGGTTTGGACTTTGGCCGATGCATGAATGCCAATCAGATTAACCAGGGTCAAGCCAATCACAATCAGCAAAGCCCAAATAACAGAAGAGTAAGCACCTAAAGGCAAGACCTTAGTCATGTAGTCGCCAAACACAAAAGCGAGCAAGGCAATCGATCCCGTATTAATGACCGTCGCTTTGGCCCAGCCATATAAAAACGAGGCATTTTTGCCATAGGCCTTGAGTAAAAAGTGATAGTCGCCACCGGCATGGGGGTGGGTAGTAGCAAGCTCGGCATAGCAAAGGGCACCTGCCATTGAAATGACCGACCCAATAATCCAAACACTCATCATCCAGCCGATATCGCCGGTAATGCCGGCTACCATCGATGGTGTTTTAAAAATACCCGCACCAATCACAATGCCAACAATGATGGCAATTGCGCCGGTGCGCGAGAGCAGGCGCTCCGGCACCGTATTGGCGGGGTTATTCATGCTGAAGTGTGAAAGCGAGCGAAAGCAAGCAATTGCTTAACGGCGCACTCCAGTGAATTCATTCTGAAGGTAGCCGCCTTTATCGTCACCCTTTAAGGCATTGCCATTGATCGTGACTTGCGCCGTGCGGAAATTGCCATTGCGATCTTTGTAAGTAAATTCCAATTTAGCTCCCGTTAGTTTGGCATTGAGCAAGGGTTGGCTTTTACGGTCGATTAACAAGCTGCCACCAATGCGCTGGTAATGCTGCGATAGGCTTAAGCTAGCTGGGCCTTGAGAATCGAAATTGCTCAGAGTCCATTCGCCCGCCACGTTGGCAGGCACAACCCAAAAATAGCCTTTGGCTGGACTATCAATTTCAGCATCGGCTTCCCAGTCACCCATGGTAAAGGCATGCGACACCACTCGGGTACCGGGTTTCATCTTAAGGATAGTAGGGCGCAGCTTCAGGTTGAGTTCTGGTAATAAATACATGGTGACGACCGTTGCCTTGGAAAAGTCTTCCTTAAAAATATCGCCCTGAATGATTTTGACTTGCTTTGATACGCCTGCGCGCTGTGCATTACGCTGACCCAAGGCTGCCATCTCAGGATTAAATTCAATACCGACTGCAGTTGCGCCGAATTCCCTTGCTGCTGCAATCGCAATTTTTCCGTCACCAGCACCCAGGTCATAAACCAAATCGGATGGACCGACTTTTGCAATTTTGAGCATATTCATGACCAGCTCAGCGCTGGTGGGCACCCAAATAACATCCTTGCCTTCTTGGCCAACGCTGGGTTTGTACTTGTCGTCGCCACCTTCGGTTATGGCGTGCACGCCAAAACTGATACTTAATAGTAAGGGGAGGGAAAGCAGTAGTTTTTGTACAGTCTTCATAGTGGGCTTATGGGGTCTAAAGGGATTTATTGAAATAACCTTACGATCATAAATTAATTCAATCTAAAGCCCCGAAAATGCCCCAAAACTGCAATCCTTGTCCATTAGAATAAGGGCTATATCCAAATTCTGCCCATAGCTCAGCTGGATAGAGCAACGCCCTTCTAAGGCGTAGGTCGCACGTTCGAATCGTGCTGGGCAGGCCAAAATCTAGAATCACTGAAATTTATAGCGGCGTTCTGCACAAAGACCATAACTACTTAAATACAAGGTTAGCCCATTGAATAGGTGCCATAACCAATGCGTGCCACCAATGGAGTCACACAAGGGCATATCCAGTTGACGACTCAGAAGGGAGACTGGAAAAACAATGACTGCCAGCCATAAGAATCGAGCCGCTGGCATATTCGAGTATTGGGTGATCAAAGCATACACAATCAGTGCCATCCAAGCACCTAGGTACATGCCGGAAGGCAGCCATGGTAGAGCGGGTTTTAAGTCACTCATTAGCAATTGAGCCAAAACAATACTGACAATGAGTCCTAGTGCTGATCCCAACTGAATCAATAGCGAATTTCTTGACCACTGTTTTGGGATCAGAAATGCAAAGGCTACTAAATACAGAGCGATTGCCAAGACATCCAGTAGTCCAGTGAGGCGATTGGCAAAAGTATGAAAGCTAAAACTACCTAGGCCAATGAGGATCACTAATGTAGCCATCAGAGCAGAGTGGGAGGATCTTAGACGCCATAGGAAAAATCCTGCAACGATAAAGGACAGATTGCTAATGGCATTAATGGGCTCAGCCCAAAAACTCGCATCCAAGCGCTCGCAATAGATATCTACTGTATTGAACCAAGTACTCATACTGGCACCTTAATGGGGCAATCAAAGATTCTGCTATGTTTTAGCCATTGACTAAATTATTGATTAGGCTCATTTTTAAGCTTTTTAGGCCTAGGCTTTACTCTAACAGGGCGCAAGTCGATGCAGGCAACTGTTACTGATGGTCGCTACTGATATGTCGTTTAAAACTACAATTCTTACAACATTGATAGTTGACCGATAATTTTGGCACCTTTTTCAATTTCGATCTCTTTGTAGTAAATATTTCCGGAGATGATTGAGCCTGCTCTAATAATTAGTAATTCATTCACCCGCAGATCATCTTTCACATGACCAGCGATATCCGCTATTTGGCAAACTACCTTACCCTCAATTTTGCCTGTTATCTCTACCGCTAATAAATGGACTTTTAAGTCCCCATTAATAGTGCCTGAGATCATTGCTTTATTTGGCACCTCAAGAGTACCGTTTAATACTACCCCTTCGCCAACAACTAAATCTTCGGCGTTATAGGGGGATGGATTTTGAGTAATTGGAATTGTAGCCATAGGGGTATTTTGTAATTGAACTTCATCTATCTTACTTGGTTGATTGGGTGAGGCACTTTTAAAAAACATGAACTTGACCCCTAGGTAATAAAAGATACACAAACACAACATACCATATGAATATTAAATTTTTAGCTTCAAATGATGCTACATAAAAAAATAAAAATTGACCAACGTATCCTTAGAGAGGTGCTGTGTGCCGCTCGCCAGGAGCAGGGTTTGAGCCAAGAAGTGCTTGCTAAAGCTGTCTGTTTGAGTAAATGGCATATTAAGGAGCTTGAGGAAGCAGATACTTTTTTGACCTTTTACAGCATGGCCATTAAGATACAGGCGGCAAAAAGAGTTGGTCAGCATTTAGGTTTATCTCAAGACCAATATTTAGAATATATTGAGTAATTAGTAATTAGTAATTTAGATCTTGGTATATTAGGTGTATGGGCAAAAAATACCCACTACTGCAATCTCAAAAATTTACTTTTAATAGTATTTTGGGCCCTGGCTGCGTGATTCATGGAAAGTTAGAGACAGAGGCCAACTACCATGTCGTAGGGCAAGTCTTTGGCGATATTGTTGAGCTTGAAAACAGTAATGGTATTTTATGGATTAATAAGCATGCTACCGTGAGGGGTAATATTACGTGCAGTAATATAGTTATCGCAGGCAAGGTAGAAGGCAATGTGGTGGCTAGTGGAACAGTAGAGGTTTGCGCTGGTGCGACTATTAGTGGTGATATTGAATCTGAGCATTTGCATGTGGACACTAATGCCAGGATTAATGGCAGATTGAGTTGTTCGAATGGGGATCAATTAAAAAAAGCATTAGGTAACATGGTGCCTAAGGATTGATTTTCCTAGGACCAACATGAAATCTGGAAATACCCATTTGAACTGATCCATTCAGTATCGGCTAAAGTTAATTAAGTGAATGATCTAAACTTATAAAGACCACAAAAGCTTAATCCTCCAAATCCTCGCTGCTGTCATCCACCCGATATTCCACTTTAATATTCCTCAAGACTGGATGCAAAAGAACATTGTCTTTAGGAGATGAATCTCTTAAGTCATATAAGCCGTAAAAAGGAATTGGCTCTTTCTCAGCCTGCTCGCGATCTTCAGTAGTAAAGGTAGTCATGGACACTCTCCCTAAAATAAGAGTTTGCATACCTATGGGTTGTTGAACCAAAGCAATCACAACCAATAGCAATCAATATTGATCCATAAAACCCATAAATTAATTGCATTTTTGGCGATTAAATATGACATGTCCATCATAAAATAATTTTTTTATGAATAAATTTTGAAAGGTGAAATTGTCACATTTGGGCTTGATATATCAGCTTCATATATCGGCTAGGCGGCTCTGCAGTTAGCCATGTCGTCAAGTTTGGGGACTATTTTTAATCGAAATCACATTCATCGTCTGGAAAATGATATTCCAAATAAATTTCTTTACGTGCTTGATGTTGCCAATGTAGCCGATCTTTTAATAAATCATATTTGACCGTATCTGCATACTCATTAAAGTAATCATCATCTTCGTCTAGTAAGTGGTACTTCTTCATCATGACCTCCAGTACTCAGGTTTTTGACCCAAAAATTAAAGAGTAATTTGATAACTAATTTTGATAGATTATTGTTTACTCTCTAGACCGATTGCTTGTGCGAATTCTGATATGTTTGTGATTACATGTCTATGTATGACTTTAAAATTGATGATTAAAAACGACAATTTTGTAAGTAAAATTTTTCTTAAAAAAATAATAGATATAAAACTTTTTCTCTACCTAAACGAATAGTATTTTTTATCCGTATGTTTTTTTTGTAGAAGAGATATTCAATTGCATTGATACTTTTCCGAGGAATAATTTGTACAAAAAGTTCGTGATCCTTGTTGAGGCCAAGTGTCGATTTAAGCAACACTTATCCATCATTAGTGCTTGCAATGTTTTTTAAAACGACAATAAACAATTTGTAATCAAGTTGTCATATCTCTGCATCATCATAAATCGTATAACTCTTCTCTAAGGGATGGTTATGCTATACCTTTTACAAAATACGATTGCCTCCAGTATTCGACCAATGCGGCAGTCCCTCAGGATTGTTCGAGCCACTTTAAATAGTGCGTCAAACCCATTTATTAATACCGAGATCCATAAATCTAATCTAGCTTGGCTCGATGTCATAGTGCCATTCCGTCGCAAAGAAAAAGCCATCGCTTGGATGGCTTTGCAAGGAAATATCTCGATTCAGGTATTTAGGTAAATGATGCTGCTGGCAGCCAATATAGCAACGAATGAAAGAATCAGGTAAGTACCTACGCCAGGCGAAGAAAGTAATATATCTTTATTCATGGCGTGCCCCAATATTTTTTTGGGCTTTTGTGGGCGAATCAAAATCCAATAAAGAATTATTTTTACGTCGCTTAAGATGTCTCATGATCATTCGATCTTTGATGTGATCATCAGAGTTGAGTTTTCTACTGAAACTTTTGAGCTCATATGGTTCAGTATTGTTTTCAAGTGCTTCCATTGCCAATCTCCTTAGTGAATTTGAAAATTCCATTCCAAGGAAACTCTCCTTGGATGATTATTTAACAGCTCCCACGTGAATTTTCAATGGCACTTTAGTGACGCGCATTCGGTTAAATTTGCTGCAACGCCATAATTTTTTATAAGTTTATTGGCTTGGTGGGTGAGTAATAATTTACAAGGCATAAGTTTCCAGTGCTTAATAATTAATTTATCTAAAAAGACTGTCATATTTCTTTTTTAGAATGGGAGTTATGCAATTAAAAGTAATTAATAGTTTTTTAGCTAAAACAGTTCTAGATGATGATGTGATTGGACTTACCCCATTGAAGGCGGGTCGATATCCAATTAAGGCGATTGAAGATGAGCAATATGAGGTTGTCAAATCCAAAGCACGGATTTGCTACCTTACCAGTCATGAGCTTGAGCAAGTTATCAAATCAAGGGATGCCGTCATCATCAATGTGTGATGTTGATCTTTTGCCTAGTTTAAAAATTACATTACTCATTGGTTATCAAAAAAATGCAACCTTTTATCAAACCTATTCATTTCATTTCCGCACTGTTATTTTTAATAAACCTCCCTGTATTTGCCCAAAACATTCAATATGGAGTAAGACCCTTTTATTTAATTGATGCCATGAAAGAGGGCCCGTTAAAAAGCAAGCTAAAAAGCTGCTCCAGTAATGTCCCCGAACGCACATCATTTTCGATTGCACACCGCGGCGCACCCTTGCAGTTTCCAGAACATACCGTGCAGTCCAATAAGGCTGCTGCATTGATGGGGGCTGGTATTTTTGAATGTGATGTCACCTTTACACAAGATAAACAATTAGTTTGTCGTCATGCACAGAATGATTTGCAGGCAACAACAAATATATTACTAACAAATTTAAATGAAAAGTGCACTAAATCTTTTGCCCCAGCAAGTGGCACAGAGCCTGCGATTGCGGAGTGTCGCACGACGGATATCACCCTAGAAGAATTTAAAACCCTGCGCGGCAAGATGGATGGGGTTAATAAGAATGCTAAGGATATCCAGTCCTATATTGCAGGTACGCCAAGTTGGAGGACTGAGCTGTATTCCGAGGCTGGCGGCACTTTATTAACGCATAAAGAATCCATTGCTTTATTTAAACAATTTGGTGGCAAATTTACACCTGAACTCAAGGCGCCAGTAGTGCCAATGCCTTATTTAGGCTTTACCCAGGAGCAATATGCACAAGCGCTTATTAATGACTATAAACAGGCCGGGATTTCTCCTAAAGACGTGTTTCCACAATCGTTTAATTTGAATGATGTGATTTACTGGATTCAGAATGAACCAGAGTTTGGAAAGCAAGCAATTTATTTGGATGGTAGATATGAGCAAAAAGGGTTTAATGCGGCCGCACCTGAATCGCTAACGCCAACCATGCAAGAGCTCTATGCAAAAGGAGTGCGATATATCGCTCCTCCTATGTGGGTTTTATTGACCACGGGCAGTAATGGGGAGATTATTCCTTCAGCCTATGCTAAAGCAGCAAAAGACGCCAAATTAAACATCATTACGTGGTCTCTAGAGCGTGATGGACCCATGAATAAAGGCGGTAGTTGGTATCACCAGTCAATTAAATCTGCGATCTACACCGACGGGCAAATATATGAGGTGATAGATGTACTTGCTCAGCAAGTTGGTGTTAAGGGAATATTTTCAGACTGGCCTGCAACGGTTACGTATTATGCTAACTGCATGGGGCTTAAATAAGCACGTAAATAAATAAGGCTTAGGGATGACACAGTTTATTACACAGCACCATTTTTACACTATAAGTCATTGAAATAATTGGTCTTTCTAGCAGCCACGAATTCTTCTAAGGCGTAGGTCGCACGTTCGAATCGTGCTGGGCAGGCCAAATTTCATATCGGTTCATAGATCGGTTCATATAAAAGTAGGCTGGGTGATTGTGATCGATTGTGGCTCAATCATGATCTAGCTTAGCCACAGTAGAGATCACCTTGAGTCAGCGTGGCGGATCCTGGCCAACTATGGGCAACTCAGAAGAACTTTTGACCCTGAAGATCGGGTGTCGGTTTTAACCGAATGTAGAGTGTCCGGTTACGAGACGGTCGGGCGGCTCTTATAGGATGCCATGCGGACGATCAAAACTTGGTAATTGGTGGTGGCTGAGTGGTGGAGATCGGCCAGTAAGAGTCACTGAGATAAGGGCAATTTGTTGTTTCTGACAGACGCAAAACCCGTAAAACAGCCCATACAAGAGTGCGGGGGGGGTTACCCTAAGTTTTCATGAAATAAGCCATAAAGTATTTGACCTATCTCAATAAGGTAGGCAATCTACTAGCAACAGACCTTCGAGCTGACTTGGCATCCCGCCCAGCCTAGCGCTCAAGTGTATTGTTGAATTTCACAATCTAAAAGTTTTTTATGAACATAAGTAATGTCTTCAACTCTTTTGCGGGAAAACTCTCTATGCGCTCTATGCCCACCTTGAAAATATCCATGCTCGCGCGTGGCGTGATGTTTTCTTTCCTTGGATTGATGTTGGTTAGTTGCGGTGGCGACAGCAATGTCAGCGACTCAGGTAATAGGGGGGTGGTTGCGCTTGATCAAGGGCCTAACTGGAATCCGACCAATCAGGCAGCCTTTTACTATCTTGATCAAGGCTCTTGGATCATGCCTTATGAATGGGCAAAGGCCCTTAAGTTACCAAATGGCCAATCGTTTTTAAGTCAGCTCTCGAGCAGCTACGGCTATATACCAGATCCAGTCAGCCCGAGCAATCCAGAAGGCTTGCCCGTTGGCTTTTTAGTTGCAAATCCTGGCACTAAAAACCAACAGTTATCCATGAACTGTGCCGCCTGCCACACCCGACAGATAGAAGTTGCTGGAAATAAATACCGCGTTGATGGAGGACCCGCGTTTTCTAATACATACGCATTATTTAAGGGGATTGATCTTATTGTTGGCAATACCCTTTCAGACCAAGCGGCCTTTGATGCATTTCAAGCTGCCGTTCAAGTTCCTGCAGAGACCTTACGTACGCAGTTAAACACTTGGTATAAACCTTACAACACCTTAATGACGGGGTCATTGCCGACCGAGCATTGGGGAATTGGCAGGCTTGACGCAGTGGCGATGCTTCAAAACAGAGTGTCGGGCTTAGATATTGGCCCCGATGGGAACCAAAATATCATTGCCTCAAACATTGCGGTTGCCGCCCAGCCTGTGCGTCCTCCTTTTATTTGGAATTCTGGCAAACAAGACTACACACAATGGGCAGGGACAAGCGTCAACGGTGATGCCACTTATGCCTTTTCGCGTAACACGGGAGAAGCATTGGGGGTCTTCGCACTCTTTAAACCTAAAAGGGATCCGGCGGTTGTTGGCGGCGTCAATTTTTTAAAAGAGAATTCGATCAAGTACGAGACTGTGAACAATATCCAAACTTTTGTCGATCAAATCGGACCCCCAAAATGGCCATGGCCGGTTGACAATGCGATGGCGTTAAAAGGCAAAGTACTCTACGAAATAACTTGCGCGTCATGCCATGGGATTAAAAAAGGGGAGAATCGACCCGGCAATACCAACACATGGGCAACGCCTGTTCAAAATGTAGGAACAGATAAATCGTACTATAAAAACTTTACCGTACCCACCACGAGTAGTGGCATTTTAACTGGCCTCACTGTCCCTTTTTCAACTAATATTGTGCCCGCATCAGGGGCTGCTTCCGTCTCGTTATTCGATGTGGCAAATTCGTCTGCCTTGGTGCAACTCAACCCATCCATTGATCTGAACATCAAAGCCCCCAACCGTGAAGTGGGATCGTTTGAGTCTAAAGTTTTACAAGGTGTCTGGTCAGCAGCGCCTTATCTCCATAATGGTTCTGTACCAACCTTGGCTGCACTGTTAACTCCTTCCGCATCCCGTCCAACAAGTTTTCAGGTTGGGCCCGTCTACGACACCACTAATGTTGGTCTTGCAACTGATCAACCTGGGGGCTCTGCAACGGTGCGTGTGACAACGGATTGCGCAACGATGAATGGTAATAGTAATTGCGGACATGAAGGACCTGGGTTCGGAACCAATTTAACGCCAGATGAGAAAAAGGCTTTGATCGAGTACCTAAAAACCCTGTAACTTAAATATCGTAATTTTTTTCTATTTGATCTGACCTAATTTTAAGAGTGCAGCTCATGCGAGATTAATTTTGTGTTGAAGGGCTGCTGTGGGTCGACTTCTGCCTTTATCAGCCGGCGGCTTTAATTGTTTCTGCCCCCATTAGTAAAGCAGACCCTCATGAGCAAATTAAGGGGGTTTTCCCATTTGCGTGATTTTGTTATATTTGCAATTATTTATCAGTAACAACTTTCGAATATAAAAGTTATCAGTTATCAAAAATATGATGAATCTGCTCGAATAATGCCCTCACCCTTTATGTTTATTCGAGCGCTTTTACTCGTATTTCCGATTTTTATGCTGGCAGGCTGTGGTAATGGTGGTGGGAGTAGCTCAACTGCAACGACTAGTAATGTAATCTCTATTAATCAAGGCGCTGATTGGTCTACTGAAAACCAAGCAGAATTCTATTCTAAGGATCAAGGCTCTTGGATCATTCCATACGCATGGGCAGTTGCTCTAAAATTACCCGACGGCCAGTCTTTCTTAAGCAGCTTAACCAGCACTTACGGCTATTTGCCCAGCCCAGTAAGTCCATCCAATCCAGAGGGTCTGCCAGTGGGATTTTTAGTGGCCAATCCCGGGACCAATAATCAGCAGTTTTCCATTAATTGTGCTGCATGCCATACCCGTCAAATCCAAGTATCAGGTTTAAATTATCGGGTTGATGGAGGCCCAGCCTTTTCTAATTTATATGCCTTCTTTCAAGGCCTCGATCAAGCAGTTGGCTATACGCTTTCAAATCAAGCCGCATTTAATGCATTTCAGGCTGCTGTTCAGGTTGAGGCAAATGAATTGCGCGCACAGTTAACGCAATGGTACAAACCTTACAACAGCCTTATGAGCAAAGCATTACCAACAACGCCTTGGGGCATTGGTAGGGCTGACGCAGTTGGTATGATTCAAAATCGATTATCAGGCCTGGATATTGGCCCAGCATCAAATAGTCATGTGATTGAAGGAAATATAGCGGTAGCTGCTCAGCCCGTACGCTATCCTTTTTTGTGGAATTCATGGATACAAGACTTTAGCGAGTGGGCCGGTACAAATGTCAATGGCAATCCATCCTATGCTTTAGCGCGTAATTCGGGTCAAGCAATCGGAGTCTTCGCCCATTTTTTTCCTCAAGCAGATCCAGCGGTACCAGGCGGTGTTAATTTCAAGACGCAGAATTCAATCAAGTACGATAACTTGTTGCGGATTGAACAATTAGTCCGTCAAATAGGACCACCTCAATGGCCTTGGGCAATCAATCGGCAACTAGCCAATCAAGGGTGGGTATTGTTTGAGGCGAACTGTGCCTCATGCCACAAGGTACAGCCTGGCGCCCCTCGTCCAGGCAATAGCAATACCTGGCTTACTCAAGTGTTAGATGTTGGAACGGACAGCTCGTACTATTCAAACTTTAACATCCCTACCATTAGCAGCGGTATTTTGAGTGGAATTATACCTCCTTATGAAACTAATCCCGTGCCAGCTACTGGAGCAACCTCAATCAGCTTGGTAACTGCAGCAAATGTTTCTGCACTAAAGCAATGGGATCCAAATATTGATTTAAGTGACAGGCCACCAACTCGGCCATGTAACTCTAGCGCCAAGCGATCTTCTAACGCTCCCAATGGCAATGGCAATTGTTTTGCTTATGAGTCCAAGGTGATGCAAGGGGTTTGGGCATCTGCACCCTTTCTTCATAATGGTTCTGTTCCGACCCTGGCTGCATTACTAACCCCTCAAGGATCACGTCCGAGCAGTTTTCAGGTTGGTCCTGTCTACGACACTACCAACATTGGTCTTGCAGCCACTCAACCTGGAGGCTCTGCAACGGTACGTGTGACAACGGATTGCTCGATTCAGGTTGGCAACAGCAATTGCGGGCATGAGTATGGCACCACTCTATCCCCAAATGAAAAGAGTGCTCTATTAGAGTATCTTAAAAACCTGTAACTTAAATATCGTAATTTTTTTCTATTTGATTTAACCTAATTTTAAGAGTGCAGCTCATGCGAGATTAATTTTGTGTTGAAGGGCTGCTGTGGGTCATAAGCCGCCGCCCAACCCTCATTTAAAAGGATGCTTAAAAATGTCGGTTTACTCGACAAATTAGACATCTGACCATCCAACCGCCTGCGGATGCCAAGCCATATCCACCCAATTCCACTCAACGCCAAGGTTCTCGGTGTCTACTGGACGCAAAACCCCAACACCTCGATGTTATTGTTTTTAGTGTTGTTCTAGCTCATTTTTAAAGCTTCTAAGGCCCAGGTCGCACGTTCGAATCGTGCTGGGCAGGCCAAAAACCTCTCGGTCCGTACCGGACACACGGTTTACATCCGGTACCGACCACATAGTTTACAGTTGCCGTTCCACGGCATAGAGCGGTCCCTCTTATGCCAAAAACTGTAAAGTATGTGTCCGGTATAAAGTGTTAACTATGTGTCGGGTAGTACAGTGCAGGGTAGGCCAATTCAACTAAAATCATTCTTTAAGGCCATATTTTATGAAGAGATTACTTCTATTAAGTATTGCGTTAACTACCACAGTTCTTGCGGGCTGCAAGGGTGAGGATGCGTTAGAAAAATGCGTTCAAGCCAACATTAATTCTGATATCGAGAGCGGCAAGCTCAAAAAGACCGATTCTGCAGCAATCAAACAATTTGAGCTAATGCATAGAGCAAGCTGCATTGATAATATGACGCCTAAAGCGTATTAATTTCTTGCTGGTTTAGGCTTCAACTAGTTATTAAGATAAAAGAATCAATTGACAGAGCAAACGAAAGGGCATGCCTGCCGGAATGAATTGCAAAGAATGTAAATTTTTCTACATTACTTGGGATAAGCGATTTCCTAATGGCTGTAAGCTATATGAAATCAAATCAAAAACAACTCCCGATGCTCAAGTTTTGATCAATACCGGCATTGCATGCTTGGGCTATCAACCCAAAGTGAATGCAAACCCCTAGTGTTGGGTTCAGTTGAATGCACTGGTTGCGAAAATTTCCTGCAAAAGAGCTCTTTTAAGCCTTGGTTGTGTATGTATGCAGTAGTGCCATCGGGCGACTTCTTATTTTAGGGTTTTGAGTACGACTTTTAATTTAGCTTCCTTAATCATGCGGTTTCGGAATGCAATGAAAGCCTCATTGGAATCAAAAGCCTCAACCGATTCTTGTTCAATACGGCCATCAGCCATTTTGAAGGTGATGACCCAGTGTTTGGCTAGGTCTGTGGGTTCGATTGAGATCACTTCATATTTCTTCATTACTTGATTGTCACTCAGTTAGAAAGATCCCGGCAATTATCTTTCCCAGCCTCGAAATTCTGCCCTTTATTGAGCTGTTTTTACTAGATTTGATTGGGACGGCTATTGGCTAGATAGGTGTCAACTGCTTTAGATCCGCAATGGTTCATGTGAGCTACTACATCAATTCGCGAATGGAGGCGAACCCAATTTTTTAAGGGAATGCGATTGATCACCTTGGTAATGACAGCGTGTATTGCAAATGTGTTTACCTTGTCAATGACGTATGCTAAATTTAATTAAACCATTCCGATGAAGGCAAATCCATGACACGCTTTACTGTATGGCAAATCACGATTGCGCTTACGGCTTTCTGTGCCTATCTCTTGCTGCAGAATCCAGACTCCATCAAAACATGGGCGGCCTTCATCATTTTTTTATCGTTGGCTTTACTTGGGGTTGCAGACCGCGTTCAACGAAAACATGCCATATTGCAAAATTATCCAGTTATTGGACACCTACGCTTTTTATTGGAATTTATACGGCCAGAAATTCGGCAATATTTTTTAGAATCTGATACTGACAAGTTACCTTTTTCACGCAATCAAAGGGGTCTTGTTTATCAGAGATCAAAAAATTTATCTGACCATAGACCATTTGGAACCCTAGAAAATATCTATGCAAATGGTTATGAGTGGCTCAATTTTTCCAATGCCGTTTCAAAGGCGGGCGAAGTTAAACCTGATCTTCGCGTAATGGTGGGTGGGACCCTGTGCACGCAGCCTTACCCCCTATCATTATTAAATGTCTCGGCAATGAGCTTTGGCTCGCTCTCAGCAAATGCAGTTTTAGCCCTAAATAAAGGCGCTAGTTTAGGGGGGTTTGCACAAGATACTGGAGAGGGTTCAGTTTCAAAATACCATCGGGTTTATGGCGGTGATTTAATTTGGGAAATTGGATCTGGATATTTTGGGTGTCGTGACAATAATGGTTTTTTTGATATTGAGAAATTTAGTATTGTTGCCAATGATCCGCAAATAAAAATGATTGAAATTAAGCTGTCTCAAGGTGCAAAACCGGGGCATGGCGGTATATTGCCTGCTGCAAAAATTACTCCGGAGATTGCGGAAACTCGCGGAATTGAGATGGGTGCCGATTGCATTTCTCCCAGTAAGCATAGTGCATTTGAAACGCCTGAGGGCATGCTTGAATTTATACAATTATTACGTCAGCGATCCAATGGAAAGCCTGTTGGATTTAAGTTGTGTATTGGCAAGCCGGAGGATTGGTTTGAAATGGTGCATGCCATGATGAGCACAAAACTAAGGCCAGACTTCATCGTAGTTGATGGCAGTGAGGGTGGAACGGGTTCGGCCCCAGTCGAATACATAGATCATGTTGGGATGCCAATGCGAGATGGATTACGTTTAGTGCATTCAACATTGGTTGGTGTCAATTTACGCTCAGAAATTAAGATTGGCGCTGCAGGAAAAATCATTTCTGCATTTGATATGGCTCGGGTAATTGCTCTTGGGGCGGATTGGTGTAATTCTGCCAGGGGCTTTATGTTTGCGATAGGGTGTATTCAAGCCCGTAGTTGTAACACTGATTTTTGCCCCACTGGTGTTGCTACGCAAGATCCATCAAGACAAAAAGCATTAAACCCCTTGGATAAAGGCGATCGGGTATATCACTTTCATAAAAATACCTTACATGCATTTTCAGAGTTGTTAACAGCTGCTGGCATTAGTAATGCAGCTGACTTGAGCCCAGATTTAATTATGAAGCGGGATGAAAATGGCATTGCTAAACCACTTTCACACAATTTGTTGCATATTGATGCGGGTTCTCTTCTCTTAGACGATAGCTCAAACGCATTTAAAGGTAGTTACGCCTATTTAGGTGAAGCTTGGCAACAAGTAAAAAGTAGGGTTAGAAGCACTACCCGTCAAATGCCGCACTAAAACAAGCATTTGGTTTGAATCGTGTTTGCTTAATTGTTCGTAGTAGGTTTCCCACCACTTAAGTCATAGCTTGCACCTTCCAATCGAGCTGGAAAGATCAAAAGATGTTTGGTCTTTATCGGATAGAGGCCTTACATTCAATATTGTCCGTTGTAATTTGGCGATATTTTTGTGCTTGTAATTACTGCTTTACCTCATTGGCAATTTGAGGAACAGGCAATTTGAGTGTAGTGAGCCAACATACAGTTAGCATTACAGCAGAGCCTAAGAGGGCATAAAGCAAGCCGCCCCACTGATAAAGCAGACCAGATAATAAGGTGCCAATAAAGCGACCCAAAGCATTGGCAGCATAATAAAAACCAACGTCTTCAGCTGCCTTTTCTGAGCCAGCATAGGCTAAGACTAAATAGCTGTGCACTGAGGAATTCACGGCAAAAGCAAATCCAAATAAGCCCAGCCCACCGACTACCCACCATTGCAGATGAGGTACATTTTGCCAAACGGCGGCGGCGATTACCAAGGGTATGAGGGCTAAAAATAATGACCACCAGCGCGCTGCAGGCACTTCAGAGGACAAGCCATCCATGCTGCGTTTGACGATGTTTGGCGCTAAGGCTTGCACGAGTCCATAGCCAATTGTCCATACGGCTAAAAAGCCACCCACCATGGTGAAGGTCCAGCCTACGGAGTATAAAAAGACAGGGACTCCAACCACAAACCAGACATCGCGTGCCCCAAACAACATCACGCGTGCGGCCGCCAATACATTGACTCCAGCATTTTTAGCAAACAGCTCTCTCGCAGACTTGGAGGCTTTGCTTGTGCCAATCATGGGCGGCAAGCTTAGCATGACGCCAATTAACACCAATCCTAATAATCCAGACATACTGAGTAAAGCGTATTCAAAACCAATGCTCTCGAGTAAAAGTCCGCCCAAGAAAAAACCGAAGCCCTTCATGGCATTTTTACTGCCCGTGAACCACGCTACCCACTTAAACAACTGCCCACTGCTTTGCGTCTTGGCTTGTGCTTGGGTTAATTTAATCGCCGATTTACTGGCTGTTTTAGTCAGGTCTTTTGCTACGCCACAGATCCCTTGCGAGAGGACCACCCATGTTACAGATAGGGCAATGGTCCAGCTCGGATCGAGCTGCGACAGCATTACAAAACCCACAATTTGGGTGACTAAGCCCACTGTAAGCATACGCGTGATGCCAAACTTGGTAGCCAGCCAACCGCCGATTAAATTGGCCAGTATTCCGGCAGCTTCGTAGAGTAAAAATAGAAAAGCGAGCGCAAACGGTGAGTAGCCTAACTTATAAAAATGCATTAACACCAACATCCGTAGTGCGCCGTCGGTGAGGGTGAAGCCCCAATACGCCGCTGTCACGATCATGTAGTTCCGCACGGCCGGTGTGACAGTGGACAGACTACGGTCGGTGTTGCTCACTTCAAATGCCCATTTTTTCCATGTGGCAAGCTAAATCAACCATACGGCAGGCGTAGCCCATTTCATTGTCATACCAGGCATAGACCTTGAGCAAGGTGCCATCGGTAACCATAGTTGATAAGGCATCGACAATTGAGCTTCGCGTATCACGCGCATAGTCAGCGCTGACGAGAGGGCGTATTTCATAGCCTAAGATTCCAGCAAGATCTCCACTGGCTGCAGTCTTAAATAAGGCATTCACTTCTTCGGCACTGGTTTCACGATTAAGCTCAAACACGCAGTCGGTCAGGGAGGCATTTAGCACGGGTGCACGCACAGCATGGCCATTTAGCTTACCTTTGAGTTCAGGGTAAATTAAGGCGATGGCTGTTGCGCTGCCTGTGGTGGTTGGGGCCAAGCTCATCATGGCACTGCGCGCTCGGCGCAAGTCTTTATGTGGAGCATCGACTATTAAGTTGGTATTGGTGGGGTCATGGATGGTGGTAATTTGACCGTGCTTGATGCCGATATTCTCGTGCACTACTTTTACTACTGGTGCCAAACAATTGGTTGTGCACGAGGCTGCAGTCACAATGTAATTAATGGCGGGGTCATACAAATGGTCGTTGACACCGACTACTATATTCAGCACTCCGCCCGTTTTAACTGGGGCAGCGACGATCACGCGTTTTGCACCGCGGTCAAGATGGCCTTGCAGGGTTTCTGGCGTTAAAAATTTTCCGGTGCATTCCAATACGACATCAACACCCATCTCGCCCCAATTAATTTCGGCAGTCGTGGCATGCGCAGTAAATCGAATGCTGTGATCGTCAATGAGGAGGGTATTTTCACCTTCGTGACGGATATCGGTGCGCCATTTGCCTTGTACGCTATCAAACGCCAATAAGTGCGCTAATGTAGCAACACCCCCTTTGAGTTCATTAACGTGAACTACATTAAGTCGATTATCTGCACGGGGATCATCGCTTTGACGCTCTGCTGCTCCCATTGCCGCGCGCAGTGCAAGTCGCCCAATACGGCCCATGCCATTGATGCCTATTTTCATCGCATTGCCTTTCTAAACAATTGATCTGATTATATTTTTTCACTATGACAGTTATGTTACAAACACTGTCTTCGCTTGCCCTAAGTGCATATTTGCTAAGGGTATTTTCATCCAGCTCGTTTGGTTTGGGTTTCATGCTCCGGTATGGCACTTAAAGGCTGATCGGCGCTTTAATGGGCTTCTGCGTCTAAAAGGGCCTTTGCTTCCGCACGTATACGAACCCAAAGTACGGCTGCATTCAGTAGGGTAAAAACCAAGGCAATCCATGGCAGCCCGAGGGCCATGGGCAGAGCAATGATCTCAGCAGCCACAATCACGTAATTAGGATGAGCCATGTAGCGATATGGACCGCGCATTACACGAGCCTCACCGGGCACGACGATGATGCGCGTAGTCCAGCGCTCACCAAGGGTTGCAATTACCCAAACGCGTAAGAACTGCAACACAATAAAGAGTGCTAGCCACCACAAGTTAATCTGCGCATCGCTAGCAAAAACCCAAAGCAAAAGTAGCCAAGCAGCATGCATGACAACGATAAATCCGTAGTGACCCGGCGATTTCTCAATACCGCCACGCGCAAGTAGGCGCGCCGTATTGCGTTTTGCCAGCACCAATTCCGCTAGACGTTGTGCCGTTACTAAGGCCAAAATGGAGGTAGCGAGTGTCAAGATAGGGGGCTCAGTGTTGAACGGTTACCGGAATAGCAGCCGCTGTGAAGCCGGGACCAAGGGCCGACATAAGGTATGTACCAGGCTGAGCATTTTCAAGAAGGCGTTTTAGAACAAAGAGCACCGTAGGCGCCGACATATTGCCATGGTCTTTCAGTACGCTGCGCTCGACATCGAGTGATCGAGGCTTTAACGCAAGTGCTGCCTCCAGGGCTTCCAGCACTTTTGTACCACCCGGATGAAAGCCAAAACGCATGACGGTATCCCGCGTCAGATGTAATTCCTGGAGAAAATGATTTACTACCGGGGCGATTTGCCTGCGGATAAACGGCGGAATGTCACGATCAAAAATAACCTCTAAGCCATCATTATTCACGTCCCAACCCATAATTTCCAATGTCGATGGCCAGGTGTGTTGCACGCCAGTACCGACGATAGTCCGGTCACTTGCTTTTGCGGTGGTCAGCACCACAGCGGCAGCACCATCACCAAAGAGGGCCGAAGCGACAATGTTTGCTTTGGTAAGGGTGTCTTGGTGAAACCACAAGGAACAAAGCTCTACAGCAAGCACCAAAACAACGGAGCCTGGATTAGCGCGTGCCAATTGAACACCCAATGCTAGGCCACTCACGCCGCCTGCACAGCCTAAGCCAAATACGGGCACCCGCACTATATTGGGCCGAAAGCCCAGCTCACTAGAGACTCGAGCCTCCAGCGTGGGCGTTGCAATGCCGCTAGAACTGATGGTAACTACAGTATCAACATCAGCGGCATTGATTTTTGCCGCAGCCAGGGCATTTTTTGTCGCTGCAATAAATAATTGGGTAGCGACATGAAGGTAGGCAGAGTTGCGCTCCGCTAAGCCTCGAGGTTCTCGATACCAGTCCAGCGGCATGGCAATGGCTCTGTTTTCAATGCCGGCATTTTGGAAGACAGGTATTAAGCGTTCAAATTCAGGAAAGCGCTCCTGAAATTGTGCACGCACCACCGCGAGTGCATCTGCTTGTGAGAGGCGATGCTGGGGAAGGGCGGTTCCGAGGCCAGATAGCGCAATATCGTTCACGTGCTTACTTTTTATTTACTCGCGTTTACGAAATACCACCACATGCTGCCATGGCAATGTGTTTACGGTGCGCTCCCAGTCCAGTGGAAAAACACCCGCCTCTCGCTTAATTTGGGCCTCGCTCATCTTGTGCAATAGCTTAATGGGCACCCGTATGTCCTCGGCTTTGTATTCGACGAAGACGAGACGACCCCGCGGTTTAAGGGCATGCATGATGCTGCTCATCACCTCATACGGAAAGGCCAGCTCATGGTAAACATCAACCATGATGGCCATGTCGATTGAGTGCTTAGGTAATTTGATATTGTCGATCGCACCCAGCTTGACTTCAATCTGCTTGAGGCCCGATCGATTTACTCCAGTTTGAAGAATATTGACCATTTCAGGCTGTAAATCAAGGGCGATTATTTTTCCGCCCGGCATCACCAGCGGAGCCATACGACGCGATAGGTAGCCGGTACCTGCGCCAATGTCTGCTACCACCATGCCCGGTTGCAAAGCCAAGGAATCCAGCAATAAATCGGTGCGTTCTTCGCGCTCGCGCTTATCCCGCTCAAGCCATGCAGCACCTTGCCAGCCCATGACTGCCGAGATTTCACGATCCATATAGCGTTTGCCGATGCCATCGACGCTGGCCGGGGTCGTCACGTAGCCAGGCGAGACAGTCTGCTGTGCCTGCACAAAATTAACAGCCAGTAAGCATGCACAGAAACTAAAAATTCGTAGAATGTTCAAATGGACCTTGAATTGGCGAATTACGGCAGATTTAAGAGGGTCATTTAGATACTAACTAAATTTAGATAATTTCGTTTTTTTAAGTGCAGTACTTCGACCTTGGCGGTACATACCTCCATAAAGCAATGATCCAAAGAGCGCAACCCAGATACAGAAACGTAAAGAACTGAATTGGTAAATCCCAGTAGAGCAGTTGGCTGAGCTGATGCATCCAAAACGATTCGGGGGCAGTGGTGTTGCGCAGATAGGCCTCAAGCGTGGTGAGCGGACACGTAACATGAAACAGCGCCTCGATTGCTATGAGGATCATCAGACCCAGATGGATTTGACGCAAACGCCGTGCCCTTACCCAATTCCAGCGCCAATAAGCGCCTAGCGGAATGAAGACCATGCCCAAGACTAAAAAAGCAGCAATTGCAAAGTGAGTGATTAATACGAGATCGGCTAACAGCTTCATTAGGCTAGTTGATTAACCGAGCGCAATTGGATTTGATGTACCTTGTTACAGCAAGGCACCGCGCGCGGCGATAGGCCAAATAGCCTCGACTGCATTGCCCCGAACACAAATCATTTCATCATACAAATTGACGGTGGGATCGCAATGGCCGGGTATGAGCATGATGGAGTCTCCCAGCTTAAGAGGCGAGTCTGCAGTGAGCTCAAGAACGCCATGTTCATCCGAGGCTTTAAGGTAGCTTGCATCGGTGCGCTGCCAAACTAGCGGCATCCCCGAGTCGACGCTCGACGCCTTGAGGCCAGCATCCACCACGGCGCGACCTAGAGTGGGGTGGCTAAGAATGGCTGTTTTGATAAATAAGGCATGCTCAAATGGCAAATCACTTGCATCGTGCTGGTTTTTAGCATAGTCGCGATCCATCAAAATATAGGATCCTGCTTGCACTTCATTAAAAATCGTTGATGTTCCTTCCAGCATCACAGAGCCAGTACCAGCGCCCGTAATGCGCTCTACAGCAATCCCTACTTTTTCAATGGCTGCTTTTGCTTCTGCCGCTTTAGCGCATACGGCCGCAATCGCACTTTGCCGATCTTGGGGGTGCCGATAGTGCTGGGCACTGCCGTGGTAGCACTGCAAGCCCATGAAGTTTAAGTAGGGCGCTTGATCAATTTGGCGTGCTAGTTCAACGGTTTGTTCAATTGAAGTCGTGCCGCAGCGACCCATGCCCACATCCACTTCAATGTAGAGATCAATGCTGACTTGTCGTTCAGCGCTGGCGCGCGCAAAGGCGGATACGTTATCGGCATGGTCAACCAAAATGCCGATACGGGCCTGCTGTGCCAAATCAAGCGCATGCATTATTTTCTGCTCGCCAATGACTTGATTGGTAATCAGGATATCGGGAACACCCGCTGCGACAAAGACGGCTGCCTCACTGACTTTTTGGCAGCAAATACCCACCGCACCGGCTTTTATCTGGCGCAAAGCAATTTCTGGGCACTTATGGCTTTTGGCATGGGGGCGCAAGCGTACCCCGGTGCTAGACATGGCATCTTGCAATAGTTGTACATTGCGCTCAAACGCATCTAAATCCAGAATCAAGGCGGGCGTATCGATTTGATCCAATGCATCGCCAACGCGAGCTGCTTTCCAAGGTGCCATAGTGGATTCCACGCTTAAAAAGTAATATTAGGGTATTTCCAATGAAATATCGATTCTTAGCGTCGCAGGGCTTAACACGTCATCAAATTGACACGAAGGCCTTTGATCATTGGAAGTCTTACCAAGGACGCGCTATGAACGAATTCAATGACCCTGTAGTTAATCCACTGTATGACTTACAGGTACCCCTAGAAACTAGGGCCGGTCGCAGGCAATTTTTAAAGTCAAGCGCTGCTTTGTTGGCCGTCCTCAGTCCTATTTACGGCTCGGCACAAAACCTACCGAAGTCCGTTTGGGGCAAGTCCCCTCGGTTTACCTTTGAGTCTGTTGGTCTTGAGCGTGCCAGTGATGGCATTGCGGTCCCCAAAGGCTACCGTTGGTCTGTTGTGGCTGCATGGGGTGATCCAATTAACGGCAAGTTTCCCGTGATTTCGTATGACGTCATTAATACCCCACAGCAACAGGCCAAGCAATTTGGCATGCACCACGATGGCTGCGCTTTTTTCCCCGATAAAGGCTTTGCGGATCGTGGGTTGTGGGTAGTGAATCATGAGTACACCGACGATGGCTTATTGCACCCCGATGGCATGAAAACCTGGTCTGCTGATAAGGTGGAAAAAAGCCAGGCTGCGCATGGCGTTACCGTCGCTCAGATACAAAAGCAAGCCGATGGCCAGTGGCATGTGATATCCAGTCCATTTGCGCGGCGCATTACGGCATACACCCCATGTGTAATCTCTGGACCCGCTGCCGGTAGCCCACGCATGCAAACCGCGTTTGATCCCCAGGGTAAGTTAGTACTTGGCACTCTTAACAATTGCGCCAATGGCGTGACACCTTGGGGTACGTATTTAAGCTGCGAAGAAAACATCAATGGTTACTTTATAAAAACAGGCTCACCTAGCAAAGAAGAGCGGCGCATTGGCATTAATGCCACCGGCTTTGGTTACCGCTGGCAGGAGTTTGACACTCGTTTTAATGCGGACCTGCATCCCAATGAAGCTAATCGTTTTGGGTGGGTAGTGGAGATTGATCCGCGTAATCCTGACAAGGCGCCCATTAAGCGGACAGCGTTGGGTCGTTTTAAGCATGAGGGAGCCGCAGTTACCCTCGCTAAAAATGGCCGAGTGGTAGTGTATATGGGCGACGACCAGCGTGGCGAGTATGTTTACCGCTACGTCAGTAAGCACCCATATCAAGCCAATAAGCCAGAGCAAAATCAATCGCTACTGGATGAAGGGACTTTGTTCGTGGCGCAATTTGGAGACAATGGCAAAGGCCGTTGGATTCCCTTGGTGCATGGGCGGGAAGGTTTAACTCCGACGAATGGTTTTCCGGATCAAGCCTATATTCAAATCGAGGCGCGCCTTGCAGCTGATCAAGTTGGAGCAACTCCGCTGGATAGGCCGGAATGGGTTGCGGTTCACCCAACTGCCGGGGATGTGTATTTATCCCTGACGAATAATAGCCAGCGGGGCAAGGAGTTTGCAATTAATGCTGCCAATCCCCGAGCGAATAATGCAATGGGGCACATTATTCGCTGGAAGCCCAGTCAGCTCGATGCAGCTAGCGAGCAATTTGAATGGGAAATCTTTGTTTTGGCTGGCGATCCAGAGGCGCAAGACCCCAACCAAAGGGGAAATGTGCGCGGCGATATTTTTGGCTCACCTGACGGCTTGTGGTTTGATCCGCGGGGCATGCTGTGGATGCAGACCGACATATCATCAGGCGCACTTGGAAAAGGCCCCTATGCTCGCATCAGTAACAACATGATGTTTGCGGCAGACCCTAGTAGTGGGGAGTTTCGGCGTTTCTTAATTGGTCCCAATGGCTGCGAAGTAACGGGTATGGATTTCACACCCGACTACAAGACCGTGTTTATCAATATCCAGCATCCGGGCGAAATCCCCCGTGAGCGCAGTAATCCAGATAAACCAAAAGCAAGTAGCGACTGGCCAGATCGAACGGTATTCTCAAGACCACGCTCAGCCACGATTGCAGTTTGGCGTGACGACGGTAAACCGGTTGGCGTATAACTAGGGCTTACGCAAGAGCAGTAAAGGCCTAAATGAAAATGGGCTGTTCTTGCTGCCGTCGATGGTGATTTCCACCGCCTCTACTTGTTCGTCACCCATGACCTGCACTCGATAGACTTGATGCAGCGGTCGCTTCTTATTGCTGCCTAGTACCATGAAGGGCTGATCAATAATGAGGCGATGGCTATCACCATGAATAATCAAAGCAGGTTTGGCCAATTCGGCCAGCTTTGCATTCATCAGCAAAATACTATCGCGCAAGCCGCTTTGGTCCGAGGTGGCTGATTTGCTGGTGTAGAACAAGTCGGCCTGAAAAGCCAGTACCAAATGATCTATTGTGCTTTGCTTTGCTGTTGCGAAGACTGTTTCAAGCCACGCTAAGTTGGCGCGATTGCGGGGTACATACTCTGCTTGCTGAGCAAAATTGTTGTTTGAGCCCACGATGTGTACGGTTGCAAAGAGTGTTTTTCCTGAAATCCAGTAGACGTTTTCCACAAACTCAGGAAACTGCGGCTGAAGATCGGATTGACGGAAGAGTGCAATCGGATTTTTACCCTGGCTTTTTGCTTCGGCGAAGTGCAAAGCACGAATAAATTGCAGGCGTTCGACTGGGTCATAGCCGCCCGCATTGAGGCGATGGCAGTCGGTCCACTCGTTGTCACCGGGGGTGTAGATTAAGGGTGCTTCAAATAGGTTAAATGAGGCATGTATTTTGCGCAGGTAAGCATCACTGCAAGGTGAACCGCCGCTTTTGGTATCGCCCACAAAAATACTAAATTGCGGTTTTTGGCGGTTAATTTCTTCAATTAAGGCGTAATAAGCCTCTTCATCTTTAGCCCGGTAGGGTAAATCGCCCAGTGCGATAAAACGCAGCGGATCGGCTTTTACAATGCACGCGAGCAACAGTAAGCTCAAAAAGCAGGTAGTACGAATGGATTGAAGCAGAGTGCTATTCATATAAGTGACATATCGGATGGTTATATTAAGACCATGGAATCATTGCAGTTTCTGACGTGCCCGCATTGCCATTCAATTGAACCGCTTTCCAGCCCCTATGAGGCTTCGACGCAATTTCATCGGTGTGTGCATTGTAAAAAACCCTATAAAGCCAGTAAAAACGACTGTTGCATTTTGTGCAGCTATGGAAATACCCCTTGTAATCAGATCGAGCAAAATTTAGCACTGTAAGAAACTCATTCAGCCCTCATTCCTTTTAACCGAATTGTGTGTCAAAACAGTGTCACACAAAGCAGTTAAATTAAGAATATTCAGCAGAGGAAGATCAATTGGCCATCAATCAGGAAGAACTAGCGGAGTGGTATAAGCGGGCTCAAGAAGAAATTCTGGACGACCTGGATGAAGAGCTTGAGCTGGAAATGGATGATCTGCGCTTAAGCGATGACGGCGACTCCCCGAATGCCCTCAATCGCCAAGTTTATTTTCGTGAGTTGTTTCGCTTGCAAAAAGAACTCATCAAGTTGCAAGACTGGGTGGTTCACAAAAAGCTCAAAGTGGTTGTCTTATTCGAAGGACGTGATTCAGCTGGCAAGGGCGGCGCCATTAAGCGCATTACGCAGCGCCTCAATCCCCGTGTTTGCCGAGTAGTGGCGCTTACGGCACCCTCTGAGCGTGAGAAGACCCAATGGTACTTTCAGCGCTACATTGCTAACCTTCCTGCTGCCGGTGAAATTGTATTATTCGATCGCAGTTGGTACAACCGGGCGGGTGTTGAAAAAGTGATGGGGTTTTGCAGTGATGCGGAATACCACGAGTTCCTTAATACGGTGCCTGAGTTTGAAAAAATGATCATCCGCTCCGGAATTATCTTAATTAAATACTGGTTCTCGATTTCCGACGAAGAGCAATACAACCGCTTTACGCAGCGCATTCATGATCCATTAAAGCAATGGAAGTTAAGTCCGATGGATTTAGAGTCACGCCGCCGTTGGGAAGACTACACCAAAGCCAAAGAGATGATGCTGGAGAAGACCCATATTCCAGAGGCGCCTTGGTGGGTGGTGGCTGCCAATGATAAAAAGCGCGCGCGCCTCAATTGTATTCAGCATTTACTCTCGCAAATTCCGCATCAAGAAATCGATCACCCTGCGGTTATCTTGCCGAAGCGCGTTCACAACCCAGACTACCACCGGGGCCCCGTTCCCAAAGAAATGTACGTCCCCGACGTCTATTAGAGCCGTCCTTTTGCTGGGAGCAACATGATTTGTTGCCCGTCACACGAAGCAGCCCATTGTTTGGTATAACTCCAGCTTACCACGCACTTGCAGGATTTGCTTTTCATGCCACAAACCGATTCGGTCTTTGCCTTTGTTGATATTGAGACCACGGGCTCACGGGCAGAGCTTGATCGCATTACCGAAATTGGCATTCTGACCCTAGACCCGGATGGCATCTCGGAATGGTCGCGCTTAGTCAATCCAGAAACCTACATTCCCAAGAACATTCAAAACCTCACCGGCATTACTCCTGAGATGGTGGCAAGCCAGCCGACCTTTAGCGAGATGGCGCATGCCCTCTACATGGAACTCAAGGACAAGGTATTCATTGCCCACAATGCCCGCTTTGATTACAGCTTTATTAAGGCCGAGTTCAAAAAAGTAGGAATTGATTTTTCACCCAAAGTACTGTGTACTGTGAAGTTATCGCGGCGCCTATTTCCTTACCAAGCGCGCCACAATCTAGATACCCTCATCGCGGTGCATGGCTTGCAGGTGGCTAATCGCCACCGCGCGCTGGATGATGCCAAATTGCTGTATGACTTTTGGCAAGAATGCACACGCTTATTTGGTCAGACGCGTTTGTTCGAGGAGGTCGATTATTTACTCGGTAGCGCTAGTTTGCCAGTGCATATTGATAAAGCATTGGTCGAAGAAATCCCCAATCGACCTGGCGTCTATCTTTTTTATGCAGAAAATCGCCAGCCCCTCTACATCGGTAAGAGCATCGATTTGCAAGCGCGTGTGAAAGGGCACTTTCATGCTGCGCTGTCTAAGCGTAAAGAAATGAAACTGGCATTGCAAGTACGTGACATTGATTGGATTGAAACTGCGGGTGAGTTTGGTGCACTGCTACTCGAGTCGCGCCTAATTAAAGAAAAGCTTCCAAGCCTCAACGTTAAGTTGCGGCGCTCGAAAGATTTGTGCGCATGGCAGCTATCGGAATCGGGCGATCACATTCAAGTGCAATTAGTGAATCACCAGGACTTACAACCGGGTAAGCAAGATAATCTGTATGGTCTTTTCTACAATAAACGGGAGGCACTTGCGAGCTTGCAATCGATTGCTAAAAAGAACCAATTGTGTGAAGCCATCTTGGGATTAGAAAAACGACAGGCACAGGCAGCTTGTTTTGGTTTTCATGTGAAGCAATGCAACGGCGCTTGCATCGGTACAGAGTCAGCACAGATTCATAATCTGCGGGTAAAAACGGCACTGCTCAAGCTAAAAGTGGCTTCATGGCCCTACAAAGGTGCTATAGCAATACAGGAGGGGGATGATTTGCATCTGTTTGATCATTGGTGTTATTTGGGTACCGCCGCAAATGATGGTGAAGTCGACGAGCTGCTACGTGAGCAGCGGCCTGAGTTTGATCTAGATATATATAAGCTGATGCGCAAAACTCTTAAGAAATCAAAGGACTTGGGCCTACGCATTACTACCCTTCCAGCCGCCCAAGCTCAGCTCCAGGCGATAGATTAGGCTTAAACGGTACTTTACTAGGGTAACTACCGTTTCCCCTTTAGGAAAAAATTGCGACTATGAAAGTCCATTCTTCCCAAGGAGCATTCATGACGCACTCGATTAAACGCACCGCGCTGTTCACCGCCATTGCCCTAGGCGTTGCCGGCTTTGCTGCGAGCCCCGCTTTGGCGTGGGAACCGACAAAACCTGTAGAACTCGTGATTCCCGCTGGTACTGGCGGCGGCGCCGACCAGATGGCCCGCATGATCCAGGGCATCGTCACCAAGAACAACCTGATGAAGCAGTCCATCATCCCCGTCAATAAAGCGGCCGGTGCCGGTGCTGAAGGCTTTTTATACGTGAAAGAGTCCCGCGGCGATCCCCATAAGCTCGTGATTAGCTTATCCAACCTCTTTACCACCCCTTTAGCCACGGGCGTGCCGTTTTCCTATAAAGACATGACTCCGGTTGCGATGCTGGCCTTAGATCAGTTCGTTTTGTGGACCAATGCCGATAAGCCCTATAAAACCGCCAAAGAGTACATTGATGCGGCGAAAGCCGCTGGCCCCAATAAGTTCAAGATGGCCGGTACCGGCTCACGCCAAGAAGACCAGATCATTACCGTTGCTCTGGAAAAAGCCACTGGCACCAAGTTCATCTACGTGCCCTTTGCAGGGGGTGGCGCAGTAGCGGTGCAGCTCGTTGGTAACCACGTCGACTCCACCGTCAATAACCCCATTGAAGCGGTAGCCCAGTGGCGCGCCGGTAAATTACGGGCCCAGTGCGTGTTTGACGACACCCGTATGCCTTACAAAGAAAAGATCACCGCGACCCAGTCCTGGAATGACATCCCCACCTGCAAAGAAGTGGGCGTGCCCACTGACTACGTGATGCTGCGTGGCATCTTCATGGCCCCCGGCGTGACCCCAGCCCAAGTGACCTACTACGTTGACCTCTTTAAGAAAGTCATTGCCACCCCCGAGTGGAAGAAGTTCATGGTCGATGGCGCCTTTAACCAAACCTTCATGAGCGGTAAAGAGTTTGATAAGTGGCTTGACGCCAATGCCGCCCTGCACAAGCAGCTGATGCAAGAGTCAGGGTTTATTGCGAAGTAAGTTCGTGTAGATTCAGCGGCAGCAATGCTGACCCTATAAAGAGCGCCTGCTTAATGCAGGCGCTTTTTGTTTGGCATCAACATTAAACACTGACTGCAGCAATTTGCTTGGCACGCATCGATTGCTTCAGGATCGACTGCACTAAAGGATGTTGTATGCGCTTCTCCGATCGAATCGCATAAAAATATTCATGAATGTCTTCGCATGCGCCAACCGGTTGAACCTGATAATGGTGTTCGAGTTCTGCGATTAAGATGGACGCCGCAGGAAAGACGCCGAAGCCACTCGAGCCAAAGGTGACCATCAAGGCGTTGTCCTCGAACTCACCGACGATGTTGGGTGTAATGCCGAGCTTCTCAAACCACAGATCCAGCTTAAAGCGAACCGTAGAATGGTAGGTTGGCATGATGACCGGAATGCTTGCAAGGCTGTACGGAAAATTTTGCCTCGCCTCTGCTAATAATTCTGCCGATGCAAGCCATGAAATGGGTGAGTGACCAAGCTCTTGGCTATACAAGCTCATATTCTTATTGATTGGAGCAGGGCGGTCAGCAAAGACCAAGTCCAATCGATGCAAAGCCAGATCAGCCAGCAAATCATCGAATTCCCCCTCGTGGCAAATCAGTTGTATTTGTTGCTCATGGATAACGCCATCAAGTAGCTCTTTGCTGACCAGCTTAGGTAGGCCATCCGCAACTCCCAGTGCCAGTCGATTGCGCGGGGTAGCGGCAGAGCCGCTCACAATGCTGGGAAGTTTTTCGCCGATTTGAAAGATTTGATCTGCCAACTTCATCGCCGAAAAGCCAGCATCGGTTAGGGCCAGCCCCCGGCCAGCCGGTTTAAATAAAAGGTGACCTAAATCCTTTTCAAGCTCATGGACTTGCGTACTCACGGTCTGAACCGCTATATTGAGCCTATTGGCAGCTTTGGTCATGCTGCCTTCCTTGGCCACTACCCAAAAGTAGTGCAAGTGCCTGTAATTAAAAGGTTGTGTCATAAGCAGCTAGCCTGTATTTTGAAGGTATTGATGCTTTGATTCTACAATAACATTCAGTTAATAACGAAAATATATTACCTAATTATCTACTTTTTAATGAATGATTTTAGCGCTATATTTAGCTCATCATGACAGAGATGGAGTAAATGAATTATGAAAATCACCACGAAAAGTCGTTATGCGGTTGAAGCCTTGGTTAGTTTGGCAAGCCAATCCCAAGGTAAGTACGCCATTAACTTGCAAAACATCAGCAAGCAGACCGATATTTCAGTCTCTTATCTGGAGCAGATTTTTAGTAATCTGAAAACGGCCGAGCTAATTGATAGCCACAAAGGACCAGGTGGTGGCTATTGGTTAACCCGTCCGCCGGAAGCAGTATCGATAGGCGACATCATGCGCGCAGTTGATCAGGGCAAGGGTTCTGCGACGGATGGCCTGGATGGGGAGATTTGGCGCGACTTAGCCATCAAGATGGAGTCGTATATGGATTCGATCTCATTGGCGACCCTAATACCGCCAAGTAGCAACAACCCAGACTTGCCTGATGCAAACTTGATTCACAAAAAAGTGGATCAAAAAAAGGCCAAGAAGATGCTCAGCAATCTAAAGCCAATGATTGCTCAATCACCCAAGCGCATGGCCATAGACATTGGTAGTATCGCGAATTCGGTGTTTAGCTGGGGCGGTCAGCTGAACAGTAAGGCGCTTAAGACCTGAACCCTTATTTGGGTCAATTCAGGGGCTATGCATTGTCATAGCCCTTTTTTATGGATTGTCATATTTTCGTAATATATTTCCATTATTATCGAAATATGAAAAATAGTGATGTTGTTTCCGCCTTTTTAGCCCTTGGCCAAGATTCTAGGCTCAATGTCTTTCGCCTCATCGTGCAGAAAGGGGATGTTGGACTAACCCCAACACAAATCCATGAAATGCTGGGTATTCCCAATGCCACCTTGAGCTTTCATTTGAAGGAATTAATGCAGGCCAAGCTCATTACGCAGGAACGCCAGAGCCGCAATTTAATTTACAGGCCAAACGCAGTGCATACCAATGCCTTGGTCGAATTTCTATTGGATAACTGCTGCGGCGGTCAACCCTGTCTTCCCCAATCCCTCACTCGAAAGGCAAAAGCACCATGAAGCCATACAACATATTATTTTTATGCACCCACAATTCGGCGCGCTCTATTTTGGGTGAGGCCTTAGCTTCAACCCATCCGAGCGGCCGCTTTACCGGCTATTCTGCAGGGTCTACGCCGGCCACCCAGATCAATCCCTTTGCTATAGAAATGATTCAAGACATGGGATATGACACCAGCAAATTACGCTCTAAAAATTGGGATGAATTTGCTTTGCCCGATGCCCCCAAAATGGAATTCATCATTACGTTATGCGATATCGCGGCTGGTGAAATTTGCCCAGTCTGGCCTGGTAATCCTGCAACGGCCCACTGGGGCTTTCCTGATCCTGCGCAATTGAGCGGTACGGATGACGATAAACGCAGAGCGATCCGTGATGTCATGATTGGCCTTAATAAGCGCATTGATATGTTAAGTGCTTTACCAATCGAAAAGCTCGACGCGCTCAGTCTTCAAAACGAACTCAACAAATTAGCTAAGATCTAATTGTGGGCTTGTTTGAGCGGTTTTTAACCGTATGGGTTGGTCTGGGTATTGCTGCTGGCGTCGTGCTGGGTTTGCTCATTCCTGGGGTGTTTCAGGCGATTGCGCTGATGGAGTTTGCGCACGTCAACTTAGTGGTTGCTGTACTGATTTGGATCATGATTTACCCGATGATGATTCAAATTGATTGGAGCGCCGTTAAAGACGTGCACAAAAAACCCCAGGGTTTGATTTTGACTTTGGTAATCAATTGGTTAGTCAAGCCATTTACGATGGCTGCATTGGGCGTGCTCTTTTTTCAGTACATCTTTGCCCCCTTGGTTGATCCCCAGTCGGCGCAGGAGTATATCGCCGGCATGATTTTATTGGGCGTTGCACCGTGCACTGCGATGGTATTTGTCTGGAGCCAATTGGTAAAGGGCGATGCGAATTACACCTTAGTGCAGGTATCAGTCAACGATCTCATTATGGTAGTTGCCTTTGCCCCAATTGCTGCCTTTCTATTGGGCGTCACCGATGTAACGGTGCCCTGGGAAACCCTGCTCATATCGACTGTTTTGTATGTCGTCTTGCCCCTCATTGCGGGTATTGCTACCCGATTTGGGTTGGCTAAGCGCTCACCCGATGCGGTAGGGCAGTTTGTTGCTAAGCTTAAGCCTTGGTCGATTGTGGGTTTGATTGCAACCGTCGTGCTGCTGTTTGGCTTTCAGGCAAATACCATCATTGAAAAGCCCCTTATCATCGTCTTAATTGCCATTCCTTTAGTATTGCAAACCTATGGCATCTTCTTCATTAGTTGGTGGGCAGCCAAGCGACTTAAATTGCCCCACAACGTGGCTGGTCCAGCGTGTTTGATTGGCACATCCAACTTTTTTGAACTAGCTGTCGCAGTAGCCATTTCCTTGTTCGGACTCAATTCAGGCGCTGCCTTAGCTACGGTAGTAGGCGTCTTGGTTGAGGTGCCGGTCATGCTCTCCCTCGTGGCGATGGTGAATAAGTGGCGACCAGCACAGTAAACTGTGCACTCATTACAATTAGTACCATGAACTCATTTGACTCCATTACGGCGGCTGATCTGCCGCAGCTCGATGGAGCTAGCTTTGTTATTCCGAATGCGGCGCAATTGCTGTGCCCACCACTAACGCATGCGCCACGTTTTTTATTGCTTTACGGATCGGTGCGTACGCGTTCATTCAGTCGGCTGCTCACGGAAGAGGCGGCTCGTATCCTCACTGTAATGGGTGGAGAGGTCAAGATTTTTAATCCAAGTGGTATGCCTTTACCTGATGACGCACCTGAAACTCATCCGAAAGTAGTTGAACTGCGTAGCCTGAGTGAATGGGCCGAAGGCATGGTCTGGTGCTCACCCGAACGCCATGGTGCGATGACCGGTATTCTGAAAGCGCAAATCGATTGGATTCCGCTAACGATTGGAGCCGTTCGCCCAACCCAAGGTAAGACCTTGGCTTTGATGCAAGTCTGCGGCGGCTCGCAATCGTTTAATGCAGTTAATCAGATGCGCGTTCTGGGCCGTTGGATGCGCATGATCACCATTCCGAATCAATCTTCGGTAGCCAAAACCTTCTTGGAATTTGATGAGCACGACCGTATGAAACCCTTTGCTTACTTTGACCGGGTAGTCGATGTGCTGGAAGAGCTCTATAAATTTACCTTACTCACCCGCGGCCATTCTGAGTATTTGGTCGACCGTTACAGTGAGCGTAAAGAAAATGCTGAAGCCTTGATGCAACGAGTCAATCAGCGCTCCTAACTCGACTGTTTAAGCGTAAGCCAAAATTCATGACAAAATAAGAGCTTACTTGGATTAGAGGGGCTTTTATCGTGCGATTGAATCGATTGGCTATGTCCGCATTGGGCGCAGCAGTGCTTTTGGCGTCCTGTGCTTCGAATAACAACACCATGCCCAATGCAGGCCAGACGTATATGCAAAGCGCCTCTGATCCTGGCCAGGCGCAATCGGTGACTTTTTCGCAGCAGCAATTGCAATCCCTAGTTTCCTCGATTGCGCTTTATCCCGATTCCCTTTTGTCTCTCATGTTGCTGGTCTCAACCTATCCCCTCGAAATTGCCGAGGCCTATAACTGGAGGCGTAGCAATGCTAGTCTCAGCGGCACTGCATTGCAAAACGCCCTGAATGCGCAAACGTGGAATGACAGCGTTAAGTCACTTATCTCCTTTCCGCAGGCCTTTAATATGATGGGTAGCAATTTAGAGTGGACACAGAACTTGGGCAATGCCTATAAATTGCAGCCGGCCGATACGATGAAAGCAGTGCAGGCCTTACGTAAACGGGCGCAGCAGGCGGGCACCCTAAAAACCAATTCTCAAATGACGGTCGTGACGGATCCCAATTCCAACATCTTAATCATGCCAGCGAGTACGCAGGTAGTTTACGTGCCAAGCTATAACCCCAATGATGTTTACGGTCCTTGGCCCTATGCAGATTACCCACCATACCCAGCGTACAACCCGGCATGGGGCATGATGTCCTTTGGAGTCGGTATGGCCATCGGTGCTGATTTTTGGTCGACCCCCAGCTGGAGTAATGGCACGATTAATGTCAATAACAATACAAACTCCACTCGGCCCAATCGAGGAATCATTGGTCCCAGTAGCATTCAGAACCAACAGCGCTTAGCAAACGACTGGAAAAACAATGCGACAGCGCAGCAAAAGCAAGATGCGCGGCAAGCGGGTCAACGGGCCAATAGTGATTTTCAGAAAAATGCCACAGCCCAAGAGCGCCAGCAGGCCAGTCAGCTAAATCAATCGGCTCGCGCAGATGCGGCGCAAGATAAAGCAAGCCCGAATGTGGATCGGGAAAGCCTGCAAGAAAATGCCCTGCGCAGCCAAGCACGCTCGGATGCGAATCAAGATCGTTTCGGTGGTGACCGTGGCGGCTTTGGTGGTGACCGTGGCGGCTTTGGCGGTGGTCACTTTGGCGGCTTTCGGCGCTAACCTATACAGAAAACAAATTTACCTATGAATACCCTCTATTTTTTTCAGTCCCTGCGGCGCTGCGCTGCGCTCTTAGTAGTCAGCTGCGCAATGGCGAGTGGCGTATTGGCACAACCATCCCTGCCGAATAGCGATGCCTCTACGGCTGCGTTTGTGACCTTGTGTCAAAACCGCACTGATATCGAGGCGCAAAATTTTTGTTTTGGTTTTGGCGAGGGCGTTTATCAGTTTTTCCTGATGCAGCGCAGCTCCAATGCAAAACCCTCTGTCTGCATACCCAAAGGGCTATCGCGGGATGCCGTACTCACTGACTTTTTGGTATGGGTTCAAGCGCGTCCGCAATACAACGGGGACTATGCTGCTAAAACCATCATTCGCTTTTTAACTACTCGATATCCTTGCGGTAAAACGCAGTAACCTAATAACGCAGCGCTTAGATCGAGACCACTTTATTGGGGTTAAGGATATTGTCCGGATCAAGCGTGCGTTTAATCGCTTTCATCATGTCGTGTGCAACTGCCCCGCGATGCGCGCGCAATCCATCCAACTTGAGTTGACCCACTCCGTGCTCAGCCGAAATCGAGCCTCCGTGCAGTTCCACTTGCGCATACACTAATTCATGTATCGCAGTTTCTTCTGCTTGATTGAACGCATGCGGATCAATGCCTTTGGGCGGTGCAATGTTGTAGTGCAAATTACCATCTCCCAAGTGCCCAAAATTAATAATCCGAATACCAGGGTAGCGGCTGCGCATCAGCGCATCGGTCTTTTGCATGAATTGATCTAAGGTCGACAAGGGCAGGGTGATGTCGTGTTTTAAATTAGCGCCCTCTTGCGCTTGGGCGAGCGTAATGTGTTCCCGCATCTGCCAAAAGGCCTGCGCTTGCGATAAATTGCTGGCAATAATTGCATCGCTGACTAGGCCCTCTTCGAGCGCTCCTTCGAGTATTTGTTCGAGCAATTGCCGCACGTGCTCTTCACTCTCGTGGTCAGACAATTCAATTAGGATGGTGTACGGGGGGCTACCTTTAAGGGGGTTGACCATCTGTGGAAAATGGCTCGTGCATAAATCCAGAGACTCCTGCGTCATCATCTCGAATCCAGTTAAAAGTGATGCCGCTCGTTTCTGAAATAAGCCCAACAGCGCAATCGCCGATGGAATATCGCTGGTCGCAACCAAGGTAGTCCATTGCGACAAAGGCAAGGGATGTAGTTTTAATACGGCTGCGGTAATGATGCCTAAGGTCCCTTCAGAGCCGATAAACAAGTCCCGCAAGTCGTACCCGGTATTATCTTTGCGCAGGCCTTTGAGGCCATGCCAGATCTCCCCTTGGGCGGTCACCACCTCTAAGCCCAAACACAAGTCCCTGGCATTGCCATAGCGCAATACATTAGTACCGCCCGCATTGGTAGCCAGATTACCGCCAATCATGCAACTGCCTTCTGCGCCTAAGCTCAGGGGAAATAATTGACCCTGTTCGGCTGCCGCCGCCTGAATGGTTTGCAAAATGCAGCCCGCTTCAACGGTCATGGTTTGGTTGGCGATATCGATACCGCGTATGCGGTTCATGCGCTTTAGGCTCAGCACAATTTCTTGGCCGCTTGTCTGCGGGGTGGCGCCACCACAAAATCCCGTATTACCGCCTTGCGTCACAATGGCTACCTTGGCAGCGATACAGCACCGCACTAGAGCAGCAACTTCTTCTGTACTTGCTGGCATTACGACTGCTATAGCCTTGCCAGTAAAGCGCTTACGCCAATCGGTTAGGAAGGGCGCTGTATCGTCGGCGCGGGTCAAGGCATTATTAGGCCCCACAATCGCTTGCAATTCGGCTACGAATGATTCGGTTTGCATACGTTTTATTTATGTACCCGATTGCTCATTAGCCTGGGACTCTTTTTCTTTTTTCAGGCGTTTGTATTCTTGCTTGAGTGGCTTTAAGTACATGAGTAAGGCAATAAAGCCGACTACGCTCAAAAGCGTTTCTAAAACAGCCATCCAGAAATTAGCGCCGGTTTCAAATAGACGCACGAGGCCTTCGGTCATGTAAATCAGAATTAGCATGGAGGCCCACTGCATGGTGTAATTCTTTGCTTTCCAGATACCCGGAATAGCGAGCAGCAAAGGCAAGCCTTTGAGTGCCATCCAAGAGCCGCCCGGTCTGAGTGGAGCAATAAACCATTCCCAAGCAACGCACAAAATAAAAAGAGCAACAAAGGATGCGCTTGCTATAAGCACATACCTATTTTTATCTTCGATTGATTGCAGTAGAGTGTTTCGCGGTGTCGGCATTATTGTGCGGCCTTTAATTGCAGGGCAATCTGCGCTAAACGTTTACCTTGTGCAATAGCTAAGCGTTTTTCTTCTGCGCTAATCGGAGCGCGACCATCGGCGTGGGCCAAGTGCGTTACGCCATAGGGGCTACCGCCGGTGGAGGTGGTCATTAAATCAGGTTCGCTGTACGGCAGGCCTAGTAGTAGCATGCCGTGGTGCATAAGGGGCATCATCATACTGAGCAGGGTCGTCTCTTGACCACCGTGCAAGCTACCGGTGCTGGTAAAAACGCAGGCGGGTTTGCCGCTCAGGGCGCCACTAAGCCATAGCGAGCTACTGCCATCTAAAAAATACTTGAGTGGAGCAGCCATATTGCCAAAGCGGGTAGGCGAGCCCATGGCTAAACCAATGCACTCTTCCAAATCGCGGTATTCCGCATAAGGCGCTCCATCGCTTGGCACTGCTGCTTCAGTCGCTTCGCAGACCGCCGAAACGGCAGGGACGCAGCGTAGCCGAGCACTGGCACCAGGTACCGATTCAATACCCTCGGCAATCAGTCTGGCTAAGTCTCGGGTAGCGCCATAACGGGAGTAAAACAGCACCAATATGTCAGCGGTATTCATAAAACGAAGCCCATTCTTTCAATCCATTCTGTTGAGTGTCGGCAGCTATCTGCCGTAATCTCTTATGATACGGCGATGCAGCTGATTCGTAATCCCCAATTATGGCTTGCTTTGGCCCGCGAGTTGGGTCAGCGCAATCGCCATTTGAACCTCAATCAGGTGGCAGCAAGCCTTGCCTTTACGACCACCTTGGCTTTGGTACCGATGTTTACGGTGGGATCGATCCTAATCGGCTCAATCCCGCAGGTTATTGAGATGAAATTTGCTCTTCAAGACTGGATCTTAAATACCTATTTGCCTGGTGGGATTAATCAACCTATTTTGCGTTACATCGATCAGTTTTCTGAAAAAGCCAAGGGCTTAACCTTGTTTGGATTGGCGGGTTTATTCATTACGACCGTGTTGATGATTGCCCTGATCGAAAAAGCGTTTAATCACATTTGGCAAATCAAAGAGAAAAGGCCATTTGTCAAGCGCACGGCGATTTACTTGGCAGCAACGGTGTGTGGGCCATTGGTTTTGGGGGTGGGTATTTTTTTTAGTGGGCATCTACTCAGTGGGGCCAAAGGCCTAACGAAAGCAGTGCCCATCGGCTTTGAGGTATTTGCGTTGATTATTCCGCTATTGCTTACCATCGGCTTATTCACCTTGGTCTACAAAGTTTTGCCATTCACCTTAGTTGCGTGGCGCGATGCAGTACTTGGTGCTTTATTTGCCGCACTGGTATTTGAGCTCATGAAATACGGCTTTGGGTTTTTTGTTACCGAAGTGCCGTTTTATAAAACGGTCTATGGTGCGTTTGCGATTTTGCCCCTCGTGCTGATTTGGATTTATGTCACGTGGTGGGTTACTTTAGCCGGGGCACTGCTAGTAGCCAATATGCCGATGATTCGGTCTGGCCTAATTCAGATTCAGCGACCAATTTAGGGCCTTGGAGGCCATGCAATACCATGGCTTTAAGGGTAAATGCCGCCCCCGCCACACTCAAATCATCTTGATTCGATCGGGTCTTGGGTCTATATTGAACTGAAAGGCACGCATTAAAATGGCATTAATTGATTAAGGAGCAGCGATGAAAGTCAGCGATATTTTGCAGGTTAAGGGGAGTGTGCTGTATACCGTCCCACCTGATACCGCCTTGCAAACCGCTATTTTGGTCATGAGCGAACACGATATCGGCTCCTTGGTCGTAATGGAACACGAAAAATTGATTGGCATGCTGACGTTTCGTGAGGTGATTAAAACCTTGGCAATGCACCGCGGTACGGTCGAGGGCTTAACGGTCCGTTCGGTGATGAGTGCCAACCCATTAACGTGTTCGATGGAGACCGAGCTTGATGAGGTGCGCCGCATTATGTTGACGCAACATGCACGTTATTTGCCAGTGATCGATCAGCAGGTTTTGATGGGTGTGATCTCGTTTTATGACGTTGCAAAAGCCGTGGTTGAAGCCCAGGACTTTGAGAACACCATGCTAAAGGCCTACATTCGGGACTGGCCTAGCGATGAAACGGAAAAAACCGCAAACTAAACCCCCAATGCCAGCAATGCCATAATGGCGGTATGTCTGGAAATACTTTAGGTCTCCTATTTAGCGTCACCACCTTTGGGGAATCCCACGGTCCGGCCATTGGCGCCGTGGTTGACGGCTGCCCACCGGGAATGCTTCTGAGCGAAGCGGATTTACAGCATGACTTGGATCGTCGCAAGCCGGGAACATCCCGCCACGTAACGCAGCGCAAAGAAGACGATCGCGTCGAAATTTTGTCGGGTGTGTTTGAGGGAAAAACCACGGGAACACCGATTGCATTACTGATTCGAAATACGGATCAGCGCAGCCAAGATTACAGCAGTATTTTGCAAACCTTTCGGCCGGGCCATGCCGACTATGCCTATCACCACAAGTATGGCTTTCGGGATCCGCGTGGGGGAGGCCGCTCTTCTGCGCGTTTGACGGCGCCCGTAGTAGCCGCTGCGGCGATTGCCAAAAAATGGCTGAACGAGCAGTATGGCACTCGCATTTACGGTTACATGAGCCAATTGGGTGAACTTGCTGTGCCCTTTGAGGATGCAGAGCACATCGAGCGCAACCCTTTCTTTGTGGCCAACAATTCCATGCTGCCTCAACTCGAAGACTATATGGATAGCTTGCGCAAGTCAGGTGATTCCTGTGGCGCTAGGATTGAAGTGCGCGCAACGCACGTCCCCATGGGCTTGGGTGAACCTTTATTTGACAAGCTTGATGCCGATATTGCCCATGCCATGATGGGGATTAATGCGGTGAAGGGTGTTGAGATTGGTGCTGGCTTCTCGGCCGTGACGCAGCGTGGCAGTGAACATGGTGATGAGTTGCATCCCGATGGCTTTGCGAGCAATCACTCGGGCGGCACATTGGGTGGCATTAGCACCGGCCAAGACCTGCGGGTCGCGATTGCGATCAAGCCAACCTCGAGCATCATGAGTCCCAAAGAGTCGATTGATCTCGAAGGTAAGCCGATGACGGTACAAACCAAAGGGCGCCATGATCCCTGTGTTGGTATCCGCGCAACCCCAATTGCCGAGGCTATGCTGGCCTTGGTCTTGATGGACCATGCGTTGCGCCACCGCGCGCAATGCGCGGATGTTGAAGTCGCGGTTGCAGCAATTCCTGGCGCTCGTCCTGGCGCTCAGTTCTCCTAAAGTACCGCCACCAATGACGCTATCGGTACGCTGGGCCTTCGGGTCCTTTTTCTTTTTGTACTTTGCTTACGTTGGGTTGATTTCCCCTTTTGCTAGCCTGTATTTTTTAGATAAGGGATTTAGTGCGATTGAGATTGCAGTGCTGATGTCGATGTTGCAAGTCACGCGCATCTTGGGGCCATTTTCTTGGGGTTGGTTATCGGATTACCTCTCCAATCGCATTGGCATCATTCGCTTTTGTGCAGCGCTCGCCAGCCTCGTATTCTTGTGCATCTTTTTCCTCGAAAGTTACCTTGCTTTTTTTATTTGGATGTTTATCTTGCATACGATCTTAAGTAGCCTAACGCCACTGGGCGAGGCCGCTACGGTGCATGCTTTATTCAAAGACAATTCATTTGATAAGCGCTATGGACGACTGCGCTTATGGGGCTCCATTGGGTTTATCTGTATGGTGCTGCTTGCTGGTGAGTTTTTTGATCGCCATGGCATCGATTGGTTTCCGTGGATCGGCGCAGTAGTCCTCTTTTTGCTAGCCATCGACACCTGGTGCATGCGTGAACCTAAACTCGACCGTCGGCCGATGGTGCGCGGGGAGCTTCGCAGTGTATTAATCAATCCCGATGTAAGGTGGTTTTTGTTATCCGGATTTTTTATGATCTTTGCGCATGCCGCTTTATATGTATTTTTCTCTTTGTACCTAGTCAGCTTAGGTTATGACAAGTGGGAGATCGGTTTGTTTTGGGCCCTGGGTGTTTTTGCTGAAGTTATTTTCTTTTATTTTCAGAGCAAGGTACTCAGCCGCCTGGATCCTGAGGTGGTGTTGCAGGCCACTTTTGGTATGGGGGTAGTGCGCTTTATGTTGATCGCCTTGTATCCCACCACCGCAGTATTAATTTTGGCGCAGGTGTTGCATGCCGGCACCTTTGCGGCGCACCACAGTGCGAGCGTTAAATTGATTCAGCGCTGGTTCTCAGGCCCATTGCAAGCGCGTGGCCAAGCCTTATTTACAACCATTTCCTATGGGCTCGGCGGCACGCTGGGCGGCCTCAGTGCCGGCTGGGTGTGGGAGTCTTTGCAGCCCAGGGACGTGTTTGTCATGTCTGCGCTTGCTTGTGGCCTTGCTGGTCTAGCAATTCAGAAAGTGCGTTCCCACGCCATTTAGTCTTGCGGACGCTCTAGGCGGGCACCTTGCCACTACATGGATGAATAGTTAGGCCCACCACCTCCTTCGGGCGTAATCCAAATAATATTCTGTGTTGGATCTTTAATGTCACAGCTTTTGCAGTGCACGCAGTTTTGTGCATTGATCTGTAACTGGGATTCTCCGTTGCGCTCCACATACTCATACACACCGGCGGGGCAATAGCGTTGCTCTGGGCCAGCATAGGTTTTCAGGTTGACCTGCACGGGTACCGATGCATCCTTCAGAGTGAGGTGGGCTGGCTGATCTTCGGCGTGATTGGTGTTGGAAATAAATACCGAAGACAAGCGGTCAAAGGTAATCTTGCCGTCGGGCTTGGGGTAGTCAATTGGGTGATGCTGGGCAGCGGGCTCAAGGCATTCGTGATCGGCGCGGCGATTGTGAACGGTCCATGGCGGATTACCACCAAAGACGTTTTGCTCTATGCCTACCATTAGGGTACCCAGGTAGAGGCCCTTAGACATCCATGGCTTAAAATTTCTGGCTTGATTGAGTTCGGTATGCAACCAACTATTTTCAAACGCACTCGGATAGGCCGATAATATATCGTTGGAGCGATTGTCGGTAATTGCATTGACAGCGGCTTCGGCGGCTAGCATGCCGGTCTTGATTGCTGCGTGACTGCCTTTAATGCGGGATGCATTGAGGTAACCCGCATCGCAACCAATCAGGGCGCCTCCGGGGAAAACTGTTTGCGGCAAGCTATTTAGTCCGCCGGCAGCAATCACGCGAGCGCCATACTCTATTCGCTTCGCCCCTTCAAACGTGGGCCGAATGCCGGGGTGTAATTTATAGCGCTGGAATTCTTCAAAGGGGCTCAGGTAGGGATTTTTATAAGACAAACCCACAACCAACCCAACCGCAACCAAATTACTGCCGAAGTGATACAAAAACGAACCGCCATAGGTTTCTGCATCGAGTGGCCAGCCGGCGGTATGGACAACGAGTCCGGGGTGGTGTTCTTCAGGCCGCACTTCCCAGAGCTCTTTAATGCCCAGGCCATAGCTTTGTGGATCGCAGTTGCGATTCAAATCAAAGCGCTGCATTAGCTGTTTACCTAAATGGCCCCGCGCACCCTCCGCAAATAGGGTGTACTTGGCATGCAGTTCCATGCCGAGCTGAAAATGGGCACCGGGCTCACCCGACTTGGTAATGCCCATCGAGCCCGTTGCCACGCCGCGGACTGCGCCCTGTTCGTTATATAAAATCTCTGCTGCAGCAAAGCCGGGAAACACATCCACACCAAGTGCTTCTGCTTGCTCGCCAAGCCACCGGGTGAGGTGGGCCAGGCTAA
>CAMDKY010000010.1 GCA_945901245.1 Polynucleobacter meluiroseus
CGTCAGTACCTTATGCATGGGTATGGCGGCGAGTATGGGTGCTTTTTTACTTTGCGCCGGGGAGAAGGGCAAGCGCTACGCTCTGCCGAATTCCCGCGTGATGATTCATCAGCCCCTGGGCGGTGCGCGCGGTCAGGCTTCAGATATTGAAATTCAAGCGCGTGAGATTTTGTATTTGCGCGAGCGCCTCAATCAAATCTTAGCGGATCGCACTGGCCAATCGATTGAAACCATTGCCAAAGATACTGATCGAGATAATTTCATGTCGGCCGATCAAGCCCGTGATTACGGTTTAATCGATAAAGTCATTGATAAGCGCCCCTAATTGAGCGATCCCAAAATACCTACTTCGGCTGACAAGCTCCTCTTTTGCTCGTTCTGCGGCAAGAGTCAGCACGAAGTCAAAAAACTCATTGCCGGCCCTTCGGTTTTTATTTGCGATGAGTGCATTGATTTATGCACCGACATTATTCAAGAAGAGTTAGCTAATTTACCGTCGTCAAAGGGTGATGGTGGCTTGCCTAAGCCACATGAAATTCGTGCGGATCTCGATCAGTATGTAATTGGTCAAGATCAAGCAAAAAAGACATTAGCTGTGGCGGTCTACAACCATTACAAGCGTTTGCAGTATTTGCCGGCACCAAAAAAAGACAAAGCAACTAAAGCGGATGGCGTTGCCGATACCAAAGATAGTAAAACCGAAACTAAGCAATCAAAATTACCCGCTAAGGCCATCGTGGATGGTGTTGAGTTAGCCAAAAGTAATATCTTGCTGATTGGCCCAACTGGTTCAGGCAAAACCTTACTCGCACAAACACTGGCACGCTTGCTTGATGTTCCCTTTGTCATGGCCGATGCCACGACCCTTACGGAGGCCGGCTATGTTGGTGAGGATGTTGAAAATATCATTCAGAAGCTACTACAGGCTTGCGACTACAACGTCGAAAAAGCCCAGCGCGGCATAGTCTACATAGATGAGATTGACAAAATTTCACGCAAGTCAGATAACCCCTCAATCACCCGCGACGTTTCGGGTGAGGGCGTGCAGCAGGCCCTCTTGAAATTGGTTGAAGGCACCATGGCATCTGTACCCCCCCAGGGCGGTCGCAAACACCCCAATCAAGATTTCTTGCAAGTCGATACAACCAATATTCTGTTTATTTGCGGTGGCGCATTTGACGGATTAGAAAAAGTGATTCAGCAGCGTACGGCAAAAACCGGTATTGGCTTTAGCGCCGAAGTGCCAGGCAAAGACGATCGCGGCTCCAGCGAGTTACTCAAAGAAGTGGAGCCAGAAGATCTGATTAAGTTTGGTTTAATTCCAGAATTGATTGGTCGTTTGCCAGTGCTAACCACCTTGGCTCAGCTAGATGAGACTGCTTTAGTCCAAATCTTGACAGAGCCAAAAAATGCCTTGGTTAAGCAATATCAAGCCCTCTTAACCATGGAGGGAGCTGAGCTTGAGGTGCGCCCCGAAGCCTTGTCTGCGATTGCCAAAAAAGCGATTGCCCGTAAAACGGGTGCTCGTGGTCTACGCTCGATCCTAGAAGGCGCCTTGATGGACGTCATGTATGACTTGCCATCCCTGCGTAATGTTCAAAAAGTCGTGATTGATGAAAGTAGCATTCAGGGTCAAGGAAAGCCCCTTTTGGTCTATAAGCAGAGCGAAGCCCCTCTTGCAAATCAGGAATTGTCTAAAAAAGCTTAATTTGACCTAAATTTGGCTATTTTTGCCCTAATTTTGTTACTTTTTCCTCGTTTTGCTCTTGTAATTCAGAGGTACAAACCCATATAAGTAGTATTCTGATCATTGAATTATACCTTTTAAGTAGCTTTTGGTACTTTTAAGAAATTTTGAGCGTTTGACTACTTTGGAGGATTCGCCCCATGCCTGGCCATTTATTACTGCCCTCTGAACCGATTCAACTGCCTTTGCTCCCCCTGCGGGACGTAGTTGTCTTTCCCCACATGGTGATCCCCCTATTTGTGGGGCGTCCTAAATCCATCAAGGCGCTTGAAGCAGCCATGGAAACCGGTAAGAGCGTTTTGCTGGTTGCCCAAAAGACCGCCGCAAAAGATGAGCCCTCGGTCGATGATTTATACGATGTGGGTTGCATTGCCAGTATTTTGCAGATGCTAAAACTGCCAGACGGCACTGTTAAGGTATTAGTCGAAGGCTCACAGCGTGCAGAAGTGAGTCAAATTGAAGATGCCCTCGGCTACTTCAGTTGCGAAGCAACACCCAAAGCCATCGATACCTTAGATGCCCACGAGACAGAGGCACTGCGCCGCGCGATCATGGCCCAGTTTGATCAGTACGTCAAACTGAATAAAAAGATTCCGCAAGAGATACTCGCATCCTTAGGTGGCATTGATGACCCAAGCCGTTTGGCCGATACCATTTGCGCCCATTTACCGGTCAAGCTAGAGCAAAAAAAGCGCCTATTGGAGATGACCGATGTCGTAAAACGCCTCGAGAGTTTATTAGCTGACTTAGAGAGCGAAATCGATATTCTGCAAGTTGAGAAGCGCATTCGTGGCCGCGTCAAGCGCCAAATGGAAAAGAGCCAGCGCGAGTACTACCTTAATGAACAGGTTAAAGCGATTCAGAAGGAGTTAGGCGAAGGCGAAGAGGGCGCTGATCTCGAGGAATTAGAGAAGCGCATTAAAGCGGCCAAGATGCCAAAAGAAGCGCTGAAAAAAGCCGAGTCGGAGCTGAAAAAACTCAAACTAATGTCACCCATGTCAGCAGAGGCAACGGTGATACGTAACTACATTGATACCCTTGTAGGCCTTCCTTGGAAAAAGAAGAGCAAGGTCAATAATGATTTAGATAATGCGGAGAAGGTGCTTGATCAGGACCACTATGGACTGGACAAAGTCAAAGAACGCATCTTGGAGTACCTTGCAGTTCAGCAACGCGTTGATCGTGTAAAAGCCCCCATCTTGTGCCTGGTAGGCCCTCCTGGTGTTGGTAAAACATCTTTGGGTCAATCGATTGCACGCGCGACTAATCGCAAGTTTGTGCGCATGGCCTTGGGCGGCGTTCGTGATGAGTCGGAGATCCGCGGTCATCGCCGTACTTACATTGGCTCGATGCCTGGCAAGATTTTATCGAGCTTAACCAAGGTCGGCGTCCGTAATCCCCTGTTCTTATTAGATGAGGTGGATAAGATGGGCATGGATTTCCGAGGCGATCCAGCCAGTGCGCTCTTAGAGGTGCTTGATCCAGAACAGAATCACACTTTCCAAGATCACTATGTTGAGGTTGACTTTGATCTCTCCGATGTCATGTTTGTGGCTACCGCGAATTCCTTAAATATTCCGGGGCCACTCCTCGATCGTCTTGAGGTCATTCGCTTGGCAGGCTATACCGAAGACGAAAAAACCAGCATCGCCACCAATTATTTAATTCCGAAGCAAATTAAAAACAATGGTTTGAAAAAAGGCGAACTGCAAATAGAAGAAAGCGCGATTCGCAGCATGATTCGCTACTACACCCGTGAGGCAGGGGTTCGTTCACTTGAGCGTGAGATCAGCAAGGTTTGCCGAAAAGTGGTCAAACTGTTGCTCCTCAAAAAAGAAGCTGCGCCGATCATTGTTGATGCAGATAATTTAGAAAAGTTCTTGTCTGTCAAGATTTTTGATTACGGCTTAGCCGCAAAAGAGAATCAGCTTGGTCAAGTGACTGGTCTTGCATGGACTGAGGTGGGAGGTGATTTACTCACGATCGAAGCAGCACTCATGCCAGGCAAAGGCGTCATTACGCGCACTGGTTCTTTGGGCGATGTGATGAAAGAGTCGGTCGAAGCAGCCAGAACGGTGGTGCGCTCACGTGCTCGTGCACTCGGCATTACCGATGAGGCCTTTGAGAAAAAAGACATTCATATTCACTTTCCAGAGGGCGCCACTCCCAAAGACGGGCCATCGGCTGGTATTGCCATCACTACCGCCTTGGTTTCCGTTTTCACTGGCATTCCAGTGCGTTCTGATGTTGCCATGACCGGAGAAATTACCTTGCGCGGTGAGGTCTTACCGATTGGCGGTCTGAAAGAGAAATTATTGGCCGCGCATCGGGGCGGCATCAAGCTGGCTTTAATTCCGGAAGAGAACGTGAAGGACTTAATTGATATCCCAGACAACGTCAAGAACGCAATTGAGATCATTCCAGTTCGCTGGATCGATAAAGTACTCGAGCTTGCATTAGAACGCAAGCCGGAGGCTTTGCCTGAACTCAGCCCGGATGATCTAGCAAAGCAGGCGGCAGAAGCCAGTAAGGCTAGCGCCGCAATTGCTACTGGGGAAGTCTTAAAGCATTAATCTAATCTCGGGATCGTACCCTTCGTTCAGTGTAAGCATTGGGCCAATCAAGAAAATTGGCACCCATGCTGGACTAAGGGTACAATTTCGGTTGTTTTATGGGGCGCTTAGCTCAGTTGGTAGAGCGTCTGCCTTACACGCAGAATGTCGGCGGTTCGAGCCCGTCAGCGCCCACCATGCCCTATTCGTGATATCGACTGGAATTGCCATTATTTCGATTGCTCACCACACTCCGATTTTTTCTTAAACCCAGTGTTCATTAATTCGTAAAGCCTATTCATGCTAGATTCCATCCGTCAGCACCGGCGATTCATGATGTTCTTTGTATTGGTGTTGATTGTTCCTTCCTTTGTTTTTTTTGGCGTATCAGGTTATACGGATTTCTTTGAACAAGAAACCGACCTCATCAAGGTCAATGGTAAGGCCATTACCGCCCAAGAGGTCGACAATTCAGCCAAGCGGCAGTCTGAGCGGGTTGGCGCTAATTCCCAAATCGCCCAAAGTCTCCCATTTCGTCAAGCCGTATTGGATGAATTACTGCAGCAGCGCCTCTTGGCCTTTGCAGTGAACAAACTGCAGCTGCGCATTAGCGATCAAGCGCTGACCAAAAACTTAGCCACTATTCCAGAAATCAAGTCCCTATACAAGCCAGACGGTACTTTTGATAGTGCCCGTTATCGCCAGCTCCTAGCCAATGCCGGAATGACGATTGAGCAGTTTGAAGGCGGGCAGCGTTTTGACTTGATGATTCAGCAGTTTGTGACCTCTGCAGCGCGTACCGAGCTACCCGCACCCAAGATTGCCAATATCATTTCTGCCTTATACGAGTCGGAGCGCCAAGTGCAGTCAATCCAATTTACAGCGGCTGATTTTGTCTCCAAGGTAACGCCAACGGAGGCGGAACTTGAGGATTTTTATAAAGCCAATGCGCGCTTATTCGAAACTCCCGAGCGCATTGACATTGATTTTTTAGTGCTGCGCGCTGACCCCAAAGAGGATGCTAAAGCCTTTGGTGAAAAAGCCGATCAGTTTGCTAATTTGACCTACGATCAATCCGATAGCCTTAAGCCAGCAGCGGATAAGTTAAAGCTGAGCATTCAGTCAGTAAAGGGCGTATCCCGTGGTGGTAAAGCGGGCTTACCGGCAGACCATCCGCTTAATAACCAAAAAATAGTTCAAGCCCTGTTTGGCGATGATGCATTAAAAAACAAACGCAATATTGAAGCTGTGCAGATTTCCCCAGGGGTCTTTGTATCGGCCCGTGTCACCCAGCTATTTCCACCCGAAGTAATGCCCTTTAGTGCTGTTGCAAATGAAGTCAAGCGGCAAGTCACTTTACGCAGCGCTGAAAAGCTTGCGAGTGCTGCCGCAGCTGAGCGCTTTATTGCTGCTGAGAAAAATCCCTCTAGTGCCGCTGGATTTGGTGCTCCTGTTTGGGTATCACGCAATAAGCCTGCAAACTTAGTCGGCTCTCCACTGGATGCGGTCATGGCTTTAGATCCAAGCAAGTTGCCCATGGTGATTTCTATTTCCAATCCGGGATCAGGTACGACCTTGTATCGCATTGATCAAGTACGTCAGCCTCCCGCAGCCGATGCCAAGATTCGTCAGGCTCAAGCTCAGCAGATTCAGGCCTTAGCTGCTCAAGCTGAATTCGTTGGTTTTATGTCCTACTGGCGCGATGAGGCCAATGTCAAGGTGATTAACCCCCTCAAGCAAGCGAGCGTAGGAAGTTCCGGGGGTTAAATAAAGGTTTTTTACCTTGTTTTAGATCCCGTTATCTGCTATGATATGTATCATTGATATGTATCAATTGGAGATAAATTAATGGACACAGCTCAAGTTTTTAAAACTGGACGCAGCCAAGCGGTTAGGTTGCCTAAAGAGTATCGGTTTACTGATACCGAAGTGACTGTCCAGCATTTTGCCGGCGGAGTTTTACTGCTCCCAAAAAATAGTTTGTTTACGGCCATTTCAACCTCTTTGGCTAGCTTTGAGCCTGGATTTCAAATTGATCGCGAACAGCCGCCACAGCAAAATCGTCCGGAGATCCTGCCTTGATTTTGCTGGACACAAACATTTGTATTTACATCATTAATAAGAAACCACCTACCGTAATAGATCGATTTAAAAAATACAGTACTGGTGAAATTGGCATTTCAAGCGTAGTAGCAGCGGAGTTGGCTTTTGGTGTAGAAAAAACAGGGTCTGAGAGAAACAAATCTGCATTACAGTTGTTCTTAGCGCCACTCCTTATTCTTCCTTTTGACGAATCATGTATCTGGGCCTATGCTGCATTGCGTGCAAAACTTGAAAAGTTAGGGCAGCCAATAGGCTCCTTAGATACGATGATTGCATCCCACGCAATAGCTATGAATCTACCGCTTGTCACCAATAATCAAAAAGAGTTTTCTAGAGTAAAGGGTTTGAAATTACTCAATTGGGTTTAGCCATTTGGCCTAAGATTATTTAATCTATTTTTTTAGAAGTTGCCCATAAAACGGGGTGAGGGCAGTCCAGACGTTCTGAAACATAATGCTCTGTGCTGCCTCGTTCGGATGAATGCGGTCCGCCTGAAAGAGTTCATTGCGCTGAGCAACGCCTTCCAAAAAGAATGGCAGTAGCGCCACTTGCTGGTTTTTTGCAATGCGCACAAAAAGCTGGGCAAATTGTTGGGTGTATTCTTGGCCATAGTTTGGCGGAATGCGCATTCCAAGCAGCAGTACTTCAGCCCCTGATTTTTTACTGAGCTCTACCATGGTGCGGATATTTCTTTCGGTTTCCGCTAGGGGAAGGCCACGCAATGCATCGTTTGCCCCTAATTCAATAATGACTAGTTTCGGTTTTTTCTGACTCAGCAACTTAGGCAGGCGCGTTAGACCGCCTGAGGTGGTCTCGCCGCTGATGCTGGCGTTCATTACCTCCCAGTTACTGCCTTCTTTTTGCAGGCGACTGGTGAGTAAAGCAACCCAGCCACTGCCCCGTGCAATACCATATTCAGCGGATAAGCTATCGCCGGTGATTAAAAGAGTCGGTTTAATGGGGTCTTGTGCCCGCGCTGGGCTAATTAGTGTCAGCCCGAGTAAGATGATGGCAATGCAAAATTTCAAACTATATTCCTTATGAGCAATCAATCGGTTGTGCTTAACGTACAGCATTTAGGCAAATCCGTACAGACCAGCGATGGACCATTGACTATTTTGCATGACATTTCATTTAATGTCTGTGCTGGAGAAAGCGTTGCCATTGTGGGTGCATCAGGCTCAGGTAAAAGTACCTTACTAAGCCTGTTGGCTGGCTTAGATACGGCCACCGATGGCTTGGTTGAATTAGTCGGTGAAAACTTAGCCAATTTAAGCGAAGATGGTCGGGCTCAATTGCGGGGCAAGTATGTTGGCTTTGTTTTCCAGTCGTTTCAGCTGATACCGCACCTCAGTGCACTCGAAAATGTCATGCTCCCTTTAGAGCTTCGTGGCATAGCGCTTGTAGAGGCACGCGAGCAAGCGCAATTTTGGTTAGATAAAGTTGGCTTAACTGCACGCCTCAATCACTTTCAAAAAACGCTATCGGGCGGAGAGCAGCAGCGCGTTGCTCTTGCCCGTGCATTCGTTGGTAAACCCGCTATTTTGTTTGCCGATGAGCCTACGGGTAGCTTAGATCAGGCCAGTGGCGCTAAAGTAATCGATCTGTTGTTTGACCTTAATCAGGCCAATGGGTCCACTCTGATTTTAGTAACCCATGATGCTGCCTTAGCAGGACGGTGTGCACGCCAGCTCCATCTGCAGGGCGGAGCCTTACTAGCAGAGTAAAACGGCAGGGTTTTTTAGCCAAAACCTTATAATTACCTCATGTCTTTTTTTCGTTGTTTGCCCGGGGCTGATGCCCTTTCAGCCTTCCGCCAGCAGCGGCTTTTAGCCTCGCTAGCAGAACAGGGCATTCTACTTAGGGCGATTCAGGCACAGTACCTTCATTTCGTCTGGTCAGAGACCGAACTGGATGATGCCCAGCTCTTGGTTTTGGAGGGTCTGCTTACGTATGGCGAGCCCTTTACCTTAGCCGAGCCAAAAGCAGGGTGGCTAGCTAGCCTAGGTCAATCACCGCAACCGTCCCAGGCTATTGCCATTCCCCGTTTCGGTACGGTATCGCCCTGGGCGAGTAAGGCGACTGATATTGCACACCAGTGTGGTCTGCCACTACTGCGTATTGAGCGCGGAATTCAATACACCTGGGTTGCTCAAAGCAAATTAAGTACACAACAGCAGCAGTCGGTATTGGCGGCCTTGCATGACCGCATGACCGAAACCCTAGTTGACTCGGTTGATGCCGTTACGCCGCTCTACCAAAGCCTAGAGGACCGTCCGCTCGTTCGTATACCCCTTATGGCTGAGGGCGAGGCTGCCTTAAAAAAGGCCAATCTCGAATTCGGGCTGGCCTTATCGGAAGATGAGATTACGTACCTGGCCGAAAACTTTCAACGCCTGGGCCGAAACCCAAGTGATGTTGAACTCATTATGTTTGCGCAAGCCAATAGCGAACATTGCCGGCACAAAATCTTTAATGCTTCGTGGACCATTGATGGCCAGCAGCAAGATATGTCCTTATTTGGCATGATTCGCAATACCCATCGTTTGCAGCCCAAAGGGACGATCGTTGCGTACTCCGATAACTCAGCCGTCATGGAGGGGTGTGTAGCACAAACTTGGGTGCCACAGGGACCTGATCAGCATTACCAAAAAGAGCAGCGCCTAACGCACACCTTAATGAAGGTCGAGACGCACAATCACCCCACTGCAATCGCTCCATTTCCTGGCGCTTCTACCGGTGCTGGCGGTGAACTTCGCGATGAGGGCGCAACCGGTATTGGTGGCAGACCCAAGGCAGGCCTGACTGGCTTTTCAGTATCGAATTTGAACATTCCCACTATGAACTTGCCGTGGGAGGTGCCACAGTACGGTAAGCCAGAACGCATTGCCTCACCACTGCAGATCATGATCGAAGGGCCGCTTGGTGGCGCTGCCTTTAATAATGAATTCGGTCGACCGATTCTGGGTGGCTATTTCCGGGTCTATGAGCAAACCATCAACGGCGTGCGTCACGGCTATCACAAGCCCATCATGATTGCTGGCGGTATTGGCAACATCGATGCCATTCATACGGCTAAAAAAGAAATCAAAGCAGGTCACTTATTAGTTCAATTGGGTGGGCCTGGTATGCGCATTGGCATGGGTGGCGGAACTGCCAGTTCCATGGCAACGGGTACTAACGCAGCCGATTTAGATTTCAATTCCGTGCAGCGTGGCAATCCAGAGATTGAGCGCCGGGCACAGGAAGTCATTAATGCTTGCCGTGCCATGGGCGCCGCTAATCCGATTGTATCGATACACGATGTCGGCGCGGGCGGCCTATCGAATGCCTTTCCTGAGCTGGCCGATGGCGCTGGACTTGGGGCTGACTTTAAGCTGCGTAACATCATGCTGGAAGAAAGTGGTATGAGTCCAGCTGAAATTTGGTGTAACGAATCGCAAGAACGTTATGTGCTAGCCATCGATACCGCTGATTTGGATTTACTTAAGGCACTATGCGAGCGCGAGCGTTGCCCCATCTCGGTAGTGGGTCACGCCACCCTCGAGCGCCAGTTACGACTCGCCGATAGCAAGGCAGAGCCTGATTCAGATACAGCGTTTCCGATTGATATGCCGATGGAGGTATTGCTCGGCAAGCCGCCCAAAATGCATCGCGATGTCACCCATATTGCACAACGTTTTGCAGAGCTCGACGTCACGGACGCCAAGCTCGACGAATGCGTTGCCTGGGTTTTACAGCAACCGACCGTAGCCAGTAAGTTATTTTTAATCACCATCGGTGATCGGACGGTGGGCGGCCTCAATGCACGTGACCAACTGGTTGGTCCATGGCAGGTTCCCGTTGCCGATTGCGCCGTTACAATGATGGATTATGTGGGTTGCCGCGGCGAAGCCATGTCGATGGGTGAGCGTACCCCAATTGCTGTGATCGATGCCCCTGCAGCAGCGCGTATGGCAGTGGGTGAAGCCATTACCAATCTATTGGCTGCTGATATTAGTGGACTGGATACGGTGAAGTTATCGGCAAACTGGATGGCGGCCTGCGGTAAGCCAGGCGAAGATGCCAAACTCTTTGACTCCGTGAAGGCAGTCGGTATGGAACTCTGTCCTGCATTAGGTATATCCATTCCAGTCGGCAAGGACTCTTTATCCATGGCTTCCGAGTGGCAAGAGGGCAGTAATACAAAGAAAGTGATCTCGCCCGTTTCCTTGGTGATCTCGGCATTTGCGCAGGTTACCGATGTACGCAAAACCAGCACTCCCTTATTGCAACTCCGTGATGCTGGGCAGCCTTTAGATAGCGAACTGATTTTGATTGATTTGGGCCGTGGTAAGAACCGCATGGCTGGTAGCATATTGGGTCAGGTTTTAAATCAATCTGGCAAAACTGCTCCAAATTTAGATGATCCAAGTGATTTGAAAGCCCTTGCAAGCGCAATCATCGAATTGCGCGCTGCCGGTTATCTCTTGGCATACCACGACCGTTCAGATGGCGGTCTCCTTGCGACCATTGCTGAGATGGCTTTTGCATCCCACTGCGGTATTTCCATTAATGTGGATATGATCGCGGTCGATTTAGATCAAGAGCCCGATTATGGCGATGCTAAAAATTGGTCGCAGCAAGTCTCTGGTCGCCGCCATGAACAAACCATGCGAGCCCTCTTCAATGAGGAGTTGGGTGCCGTCATTCAGGTACGCCGCACCGATCGCGATGCAGTATTTGCACTATTACGTAAAGTTGGATTGAGTGCCTGCAGTCATGTGATTGGTAAACCCAATACCAACGGTCGCATTGAGATTTGGCGCGATGCCAAAAATATTTATGCCGAGCCACGTGAACTACTACACAAAGTATGGCAAAGCACCAGCTGGCAGATTGCCCGCTTGCGCGATAACCCATCCTGCGCAGATAGTGAGTATGGGCTACTGGATGACAAGGAAGATCCCGGTCTTTCGCCTCTATTGACATTTGATGTGAGCGATGATGTTTCTGCGCCCTTCATCAACTCAGGTACTCGGCCCAAAATGGCGATTTTGCGCGAGCAGGGCGTGAACTCCCATGTGGAAATGGCCTACGCCATGGATTGGGCGGGCTTTGATTCATATGACGTGCATATGTCGGATTTGATTTCCGGGAGAGCGAGCTTATCCAACTTCCGCGGTCTGGTTGCTTGTGGCGGATTTAGTTACGGTGACGTGCTCGGTGCCGGTGAGGGCTGGGCAAAAACCATTTTATTTAACGCGCAATTACGCGATCAGTTTTCCAGCTTTTTTGATCGTTCAGATAGCTTTGCTTTAGGTGTATGCAATGGTTGCCAGATGATGAGTAACCTGGCTGGGATCATTCCAGGAGCCGATGCCTGGCCTAAGTTCACCCGCAATCAATCAGAGCAGTATGAAGCGCGTCTCGTAATGGCAGAGGTGCTTAAGTCCCCATCCATTCTGCTCCAAGGCATGGAGGGGAGCCAGATTCCGATTGCGATTGCGCATGGTGAAGGCTTTGCCAACTTTGGTCAACAGGGTAATTTAGCCAAATTGCAAAGTGCAGGTCTAACCGCACTGCGTTTTGTGGATCACCGCGGTAATCCAACCGAGACCTACCCGATGAATCCCAATGGCTCCCCAGGCGGTCTGACCGGCGTTACCACGGCCGATGGCCGCTTTACTGTGATGATGCCGCATCCGGAACGGGTCTTTCGTACGGCCCAGATGAGCTGGGTACCAAGCGAATGGCAACAAACCTCCGATGGCGCTAGCCCATGGATGCGTTTATTCCGTAATGCCCGCCGCTGGGTGGGGTAAGTAAGGTGCCGATCCCATGCTGATGGAGCCGGTGACCTTTTCTGAATTGGGTGGCATTCGCTATTTGCATTTCGGTACGGAGTTAATTCAAGGAGCAATGCGTCTGCGCGACCCTAATGAAATCTACCTCGAATACAACCAGCAGATGATGGCTTGGCTTTTATTTCTAGAGACCAAGCCCGGAATGCGGGTTGCCCAGCTGGGCCTAGGTACTGGCGCTTTGACTAAGTTCACTCACCTGCATTGCCCCGCAGTCAAAACTACGGTAGTGGAAATAAACCCGGCAGTCATTATTGCGGCGCGCAGTATGTTTTTTTCGCCTGACGATGATCGAAGATTGCAGACCCTGCAGATCGATGCCCATGCATTTGTGCATGATGATCAATTTCACAATCAGTTCGATGCGCTGCAAGTTGATTTATATGATGCCATTTGCGATGGCCCCTCGGTGAGTTCTCTGGATTTTTATAGCGGCTGCTATGAATTGCTTAAGTCACCTGGAATTCTGACGGTCAATTTGTTTTCTCGGCACAAAAGCTTTGATATCAATCTCAGCAATATCTGTGAAGCCTTCCATAATCGCGTCTTACTATTTCCAGAATCCCACAATTGCAATGTGGTGGCTATGGCATTTAAGGGACCCCTTTTACAAGCAGAGTGGTCTGATGTGGTCAAGCGTGCCAAGCTAATTCAAGCGAAGACGGGCTTAGCAACCGCATCGTGGGCTACTGGTTTACGTCACGCCAATGCGAGGCAAGAAAATGCCCTGTGTATTTAAAGTGTGATGCGATTAATTGTCTTGAGCAAATGAATAAGGGGATCACTGGTCCCCTTATTTCATAGCAATGATTGCTGATTGCCTTACTTAAACTGTGACGGTATCCGCAACATCACTAAACGACTTGATCTTGTCAAAGTTCATGTAGCGATAAACCTCATCCGCCTTCGCGTTGAGCGAGCCTAATTGATCCAAGTACTCCTGCATTGTTGGAATGCGGCCCAAGAGCGCTGCTACGGCAGAGAGTTCAGCTGAGGCCAAGAAGACATTGGTATCAATACCCAATCGATTAGGGAAGTTGCGAGTCGAGGTCGAAACCGCCGTGGCCCCTTTGCGCATCGATGCTTGATTACCCATGCATAGGGAGCATCCAGGGGCTTCCATGCGGGCGCCCGTGCGGCCCAGAATACCGTAGTAACCTTCTTCGGTCAGAACCATCGCATCCATTTTGGTTGGAGGAGCAATCCAGAGGCGAGTTGGAATATCGGTTTTACCTTCGAGTACTTTTCCTGCAGCACGGAAGTGGCCAATATTGGTCATGCAGGAGCCAATAAAGACCTCATCAATCTTGGTTCCCGATACCTCAGAAAGGAACTTCACATCGTCTGGATCATTGGGGCAGGCGAGGATGGGTTCTTTGATTTCGTTAATGTCGATTTCAATAATCTCGGCATAGTCTGCATTGGCATCCGCTTTGAGTAATTGGGGATTGGCAATCCAGGCTTCCATGGCTTTAATGCGGCGACCTAACGTGCGAGCATCCTCATAGCCATTAGCAATCATCCATTTCATCAGGGTGATATTGGAGCGCATGTACTCAATAATCGGTTCTTTATTTAAGTGCACCGTACAGCCGCCAGCAGAACGTTCGGCAGAGGCATCGGACAATTCAAAGGCTTGTTCTACTTTGAGCTCAGGCAAGCCTTCGATCTCCAAAATACGGCCGGAGAAAATATTCTTCTTGCCTTGCTTTTCTACTGTGAGCAGGCCGCGCTTTATGGCATATAGCGGGATGGCGTTGACTAAGTCACGCAGCGTGATGCCAGGCTGCATGTTTCCTTTGAAGCGAATCAATACCGACTCCGGCATATCGAGAGGCATGACTCCAGTAGCGGCAGCAAATGCCACTAAACCAGATCCGGCTGGGAATGAAATGCCAATTGGGAAGCGGGTATGGCTATCGCCACCCGTGCCGCAGGTATCGGGCAAGAGCAGTCGATTGAGCCAGCTGTGAATCACGCCATCACCGGGACGCAAAGCAACGCCACCACGGTTGGTCATGAAGGAAGGCAACTCGTGGTGGGTGCGGATATCGACTGGCTTGGGGTATGCCGATGTATGGCAGAAGGACTGCATCATCAGGTCGGTTGAAAAGCCGAGACATGCCAAGTCCTTGAGTTCATCGCGGGTCATTGGGCCGGTCGTATCTTGCGAGCCCACGGTAGTCATGTGGGGTTCGCAATAAGTGCCAGGGCGAACACCTTGACCCTCTGGCAGTCCGCAAGCGCGACCCACCATTTTTTGCGCCAAGCTAAAGCCTTTTTTATTGTCGGGCGGGCTAATCGGCAAGCGGAACTCGGTCGAGGCCGCTAAACCCAGTGCGGCACGCGCCTTCGCAGTCAGGCCACGTCCAATGATCAGCGGAATACGGCCACCAGCGCGCACTTCATCCAAAATCACAGGGGATTTGAGCGAGAACTCAGCAATGACTTGGCCATTTTTCAGGGCCTTGCCTTCGTAGGGGCGCAGCTCAATTACGACACCCATATTCATTTGGCTAACGTCGAGCTCGATTGGTAATGCGCCGGCGTCTTCCATGGTGTTAAAGAAGATCGGAGCAATCTTGGTACCAAGGCAAACGCCGCCAAAGCGTTTATTGGGTACAAAAGGAATATCTTGGCCAGTCCACCAGAGCACCGAGTTAGTCGCCGATTTACGGGATGAGCCAGTGCCAACCACATCACCTACATAAGCAATTTGGTGACCTTTTTTCTGCAGCGATTCAATTTGCTTCATGGGGCCTCGAACACCAGTCTCATCTGGCTCGATGCCAGTGCGGGGGTTTTTTAGCATCACAGTGGCATGCAATGGAATATCCGGGCGGCTCCAAGCATCAGGGGCAGGAGACAGATCGTCGGTATTGGTCTCGCCAGTAACCTTGAATACGGTTAAGGTCATACTCTCTGGAACAGCAGGACGGCTTGTGAACCATTCTGCATCCGCCCAGCTCTGCATTACTCCCTTTGCGTGGGCGTTACCTTTTTCTGCCATCTCTTGCACATCATGGAAGTAATCAAACATCAAGAGGGTCTTTTTGAGAGCTTCAGCCGCCGCTGCTGCGCACTCTGCATCTGCCAGCAATTCCACTAGGGGAGCAATGTTGTAGCCGCCCAGCATGGTGCCGAGCAACTCGGTGGCCTTAATGCGTGAAATGAGGGGAGACTTATCAGTTCCTTTGGCAACTGCAGCCAAAAACTCGGCCTTAACTTTAGCGGCCTCATCAACGCCAGCAGGAACGCGGTAGGTAATTAAGTCAACCAGCTCAGCCTCTTTGCCTTTCGGTGGGTTTTTTAGTAAACCAACCAGTTCAGCAGTTTGATCTTTGGTTAAAGGCAGGGCGGGGATACCGAGTGTTGCGCGTTCTGCAGCAAGGGCGTTGTAAGCTTCTAACATCGCGTTTCCTATGAATAAGGGGTTATCAATTGAATGGCGAAGCAAGGAAAGTCAAGGACTTGACCTCGATCAAGCCTATTGTAATGTTTTGATCGGATGCTGGACATCAAAATTTGTAAAAAATGCTATTAAACATAGCTTAACAGGGTCAATTTATGGCTGAATTCATCTAAATTGTGTGCTCAACCTTGAGGGCCCAAACCAAGGAAATTACCCAGCCAATCAATGTCCAGCCTAAAAATAGGTTGAGGGCAAAAATAGCGCCCGTATTGACACGCTTCTTATAAAACGCGATGGCAAAGGGCAAAAAATAAAATAGGGAGAGGATGGTAATGAAAGCTGCAAATAAAAAACGCATTTTGACTTCCTCTAGGCCCTATTAGGGCAAATGGGGGGTTATGAATAAAATGGGAGTTTACTGCCTGCGTAAATTTGGAATTCTTGTAAAGGTATCGTTATAATTAGAATTTCCATCAGAGCCAAAGCGCGATGACCAAATACGTTTTTGTCACTGGTGGCGTAGTTTCTTCCCTGGGGAAAGGAATTGCTGCCGCCTCGCTTGCCGCGATTCTCGAATCCCGCGGCCTGAAAGTCACCCTCCTTAAATTAGATCCTTACATTAACGTTGATCCGGGCACCATGAGTCCCTTTCAGCATGGCGAAGTCTTTGTGACGGAGGATGGGGCTGAGACGGATTTGGATTTAGGCCATTACGAGCGCTTTGTTTCGGCGAAGATGCGCAAAAGCAATAACTTTACAACTGGCCAGATTTACGAATCGGTGATTCGTAAAGAGCGTCGTGGCGAGTATCTAGGCAAGACAGTCCAGGTCATCCCGCACATTACCAATGAAATTCAGGCCTTTGTGGAGCGGGGTGCCAAAGCCAGTCATGATGGCCTGGCCGATATCGCCATTTGCGAGATAGGTGGAACGGTTGGTGATATTGAATCCCTGCCGTTTTTAGAGGCAGCACGCCAAATGAGCCTGCGCCTTTCGCCCCACAGTTGCGCCTTTGTGCACCTAACCTTGGTTCCTTACCTGGTTAGTGCCGGGGAACTGAAGACCAAGCCAACCCAACATTCCGTGCAAAAGCTACGCGAGATCGGCATCATGCCGACGGTTTTGCTATGCCGCGCTGATCGCCCGATTCCAGAGGATGAGCGCTCGAAGATTTCCTTATTCTCGAATGTAAGAGAAGAGTCGGTCATCTCCGTGTGGGATGTCGATACGATCTACAAGATTCCACAGATGCTGCACGAACAAGGCATGGATGACCTGATTTGCCGTGAACTGCATATTGAAGCAAAGCCAGCCGATCTCTCCGTATGGACGCATTTGGTGCACAGGATGGAAAATCCCCAATATGAAGTCACGATTGGCATGGTGGGCAAGTACGTTGACTTAACCGAGTCGTATAAATCCCTTATAGAAGCCTTACGGCATGCTGGTATACATAACCACACCCGGGTAAATATTCGTTACATCGATTCAGAGCAGGTTGAAAAAGATGGGGTTGATTGCCTTGCCAATCTCGATGCAGTTCTCGTGCCAGGCGGCTTTGGTAAGCGCGGCACCGAAGGCAAGATTGCTGCCATTCGTTTTGCCCGCGAGCAGCATATTCCTTATTTGGGTATTTGCCTTGGTATGCAACTGGCTGTAATTGAATTTGCCCGCCATGTAGCCCGCATTACTGGGGCCAACAGTACCGAGTTTGATCCGGAGACAGCGCACCCCGTTGTGGCCCTCATTACCGAATGGCTTGATCGTGAAGGTCGTGTGGAAAAGCGTGGTGAGGATTCGGATTTAGGTGGCACCATGCGCTTAGGTTCACAGCGCTGCCCGGTGAAGGCGAATACCTTGGCGCACACCATTTATGGCGATGAGGTGAACGAACGCCATCGCCATCGTTACGAGGTCAATAACTTTTATGTACCGCGCCTAGAAGAATCAGGGCTGGTGATCTCAGCCCGTACCCCAACCGAATCCTTGCCTGAAATGATGGAACTGCCTAAAGCAATGCATCCGTGGTTTTTTGGTGTGCAGTTTCACCCAGAGTTCACCTCGACGCCGCGCGATGGGCATCCCCTCTTTTTGGCCTACATTAAAGCAGCGCTGGCTCGCCACGATGCAATCCAAGCGGTGGCAGCATGAAACTCTGTGGATTTGATGTTGGACTAGAGAAACGCTTTTTCTTAATTGCCGGTCCTTGCGTCATTGAGTCGGAGCAGTCGGCCCTCGATATTGCCGGCACGCTAAAAGAAATTACCGGATCACTTGGCATTCCATTTATTTATAAGTCATCTTTTGACAAGGCTAATCGTACCTCCGGCAGCTCCTTTCGGGGTCTTGGCATGGAAAAGGGTTTGGCGATTTTGGCGAAAGTTCGTAAAGAAGTTGGCGTGCCCATCCTGACGGACGTGCATGACATTAGTGAGATTGCCTCCGTCGCCGCAGTGGTGGACGTAATGCAAACACCGGCTTTTTTATGCCGTCAAACGGACTTCATTCGGGCTTGCGCGCAAAGTGGTAAGCCGGTCAATTTCAAGAAGGGCCAGTTTCTGTCTCCGCATGAAATGCTCAATGTGATTCAAAAGGCACGTGATGCGGCAGCTGAAGCAAATGTGCCGGATCAGTTTATGGTTTGTGAACGCGGCGCCTCCTTTGGCTACAACAATTTAGTGTCGGATATGCGCAGCCTTGCCATCCTGCGTGAGACCCATGCACCCGTCGTGTTTGATGCAACCCATTCAGTGCAATTACCAGGCGGGCAGGGCGGCAGTAGCGGTGGACAGCGTGAGTTTGTTCCTGTCTTGGCACGCGCTGCAGTAGCGGTCGGCATCAGCGGCCTCTTTATGGAGACCCATCCCGATCCTGCTAAGGCCCTATCGGACGGCCCGAACGCAGTGCCATTAAATCGCATGAAAGAATTATTGGAATCGCTTGTTGCAATCGATGCGGTTGTGAAAAAAAGCGGTACTTTTTTAGAACAGCAGTTTTGAGGAGAAGTTCATGAGTGCCATTGTCGATATTATCGGTCGAGAAATTTTAGATTCACGCGGTAATCCAACGGTCGAGTGCGATGTGCTTCTCGAATCTGGCGTAATGGCCCGAGCTGCAGTTCCATCGGGCGCCTCGACTGGCTCACGCGAAGCAATTGAAATGCGCGATGGCGATGCCGAGCGCTACCTTGGTAAAGGCGTTCTCAAGGCCGTTCAAAAAATTAATACTGAAATTGCTGAAGCCGTGATGGGGCTAGATGCCAGTGAGCAGGCATTTTTGGATCGCACCATTAATGAACTCGATGGTACCCACAACAAAGCCCGCCTTGGGGCCAATGCTACTTTAGCCGTTTCCATGGCCGTGGCACGCGCTGCTGCCGAAGAATCTGGCTTGCCGCTCTACCGCTACTTTGGTGGCTCTGGCGCGATGCAACTTCCCGTTCCGATGATGAACATCGTGAATGGCGGTGCGCACGCGAACAATAGCCTCGATATTCAAGAGTTCATGATCATGCCGGTGGGCACGGAAACCTTCCGTGAAGCACTGCGCTGCGGCGCTGAAATTTTCCATGCCCTCAAGAAAATCCTACACGATAAGAATATGCCGACTTCGGTTGGTGATGAGGGTGGCTTTGCGCCGAACTTTACGAGTAATAAAGAGTGCCTTGAAACCATTTTGCTCGCCATTGAAAAAGCGGGTTACAACGCCGGTGAGGATGTTCTTCTCGCGCTTGATTGCGCTGCCAGTGAATTCTATAAAGACGGCAAATACCACTTGGCTGGTGAAGGCCTACAGCTGAGCTCAAGCGAGTTCTCGGATTACTTGGGTAATTTAGCCGATCAGTTCCCCATCGTTTCCATCGAAGATGGCATGCACGAAAGTGACTGGGATGGTTGGGCTGACTTAACGCAGAAGTTAGGTAAAAAGATTCAATTGGTTGGTGATGACTTATTTGTTACCAATACGCGCATTCTCAAAGAAGGCATTGAAAAGGGTGTTGCGAACTCGATTCTGATCAAGATCAATCAAATCGGCACCCTAACAGAGACCTTTGCTGCCATCGAGATGGCCAAGCGCGCCAATTACACTGCCGTGATTTCCCATCGCTCCGGCGAAACCGAAGACAGTACGATTGCGGACATTGCAGTAGGTACCAATGCAGGGCAGATTAAAACCGGTTCTTTGTCACGTTCGGATCGAATTGCCAAGTACAACCAACTTTTGCGCATTGAAGAAGACTTGGGTGATGTTGCTACGTATCCTGGTAGGTCCGTTTTTTACAACCTGAAGAAGTAAAAACGCGCGCTCAATTGTCATGCGGCTGATTATTTATTCCATGTTTGCCCTGCTGATAGCGATTCAGTATCCGCTTTGGCTAGGCAAAGGCGGCTGGTTTAAGGTGTATGAAATGGAGCGGCAACTCAAAGACCAAAAGGAGCTGAATCAAGCATTGGCCTTACGCAATACTAAATTGGCCGGTGATGTGGCTGACTTGAAGACAGGTACTCGGGCCATTGAAGAGCGTGCACGCACTGAGCACGGCATGATTAAACAAGGCGAATACTTCATTCAGATATTACCAAGCGACAAGTCAGTAGCCGAGGTAAAGCAGGATGCGCAAGCGAAAGAGGCACAAAAGCCGCAGTAAGTAGCCCTTGGTGTTCTGCTTAATGCCCTCCGGATGGCGGCCGCGTCGCATCCGTTAGTAAGTCTGTTTTAAATACCTGTATGCAATCCACTGCATCAAATCGGTAGCTTTTGCCGCAAAACTCACATCCAGTTTCAACTGCGCCTTGTTCGGCAAGGATGCTATTCACTTCCTCTTCCCCTAGCATGCGCAAAACATCGGCAACCTTGAGGCGTGAACAGCGGCAGGCGAATTGGACTGGCCGTGTTGGAAAGGTCCGTACCCCAGCTTCGCTGGATTCATTTAAAAAGAGTCTGCGCAATGTAGTCTCGGGGCTGAGCTCTAGTAACTCATCCGTAGTAATCGTCTCGCCCAGCGCCTGAATGCGACTCCAGCCTTCGGCTGCCGTTTGTGGATCAAGGTGCACATGACCCCCTGAATTCGGTAGACGCTGCAATAGTAAGCCGCCAGCTACCTGTTCGTTGGAGGCCAGCCAAATACGGGTCTCCAATTGTTCTGAGTGGCGCATATAGAGCATGATGGCTTCTGCTGCATTTTGTACGGGCACAGCAATGCCATTGTGATCTTGCTCCAGACCAACTATGCCCTGATAGGGCGGCTGTCCAGGCTGCCGTTCAGTCGGATCCAAGGTAATCACCAGACGCCCAGTGTTAGCGGCATCTAGTAAATCAGCTAGCGTGGCTTTGGGATCAATTTCAGTAGGCTCTACGGATAGCTTGACCGTTGCACGCATGGTCAGGTTCGAGCTGCATTCCACCACCAAGAGGGAGACCGGGCCTTTGCTTTGCGCTTGGATAATCAAGGTGCCGTCAAATTTGAGGCTAGCACTCAGTAAAGTTGCAGCCGCAACAAAATCACCCAAAATCTGCCGAATAATAGGGGGGTCATTGCGCCGGGCTATGACCGATTGCCACGCCGTACTGATCGATACAATTTCGCCGCGGACAGGAGCTCCATCGCATACAAAAACAAGTAATTCATTCATGGGCCAAAGTATCCTTGGTTTTGCCTTGATTTGCTTGACCTGAGATAATACTGTTTATGTCTATACGTACCCGATTTGCTCCCAGCCCAACTGGTTTTATCCACCTTGGCAATCTTCGCAGCGCCCTATATCCTTGGGCCTTTGCACGCCACCATGGTGGTGACTTTATTCTCCGCATTGAAGATACTGATCTTGAGCGTTCATCTCAAGAGGCAGTAGACGTGATCATCGACGGCATGGCTTGGCTCGGTCTTGATATCGACGAGGGCCCCGTCTATCAGATGCAGCACATGGATCGCTACCGTGAAGTGATTGCACAGATGCTGAAATCCGGCCTTGCATACTCTTGTTATATGAGCGAGGCCGAACTCAATGCCTTGCGCGATCAGCAAATGACCAATAAGGAAAAGCCACGCTATAACGGTTTATGGCGACCGGAGCCCGGGAAAATATTACCGCCGGTTCCAGAGGGCGTATTGCCGGTCATTCGTTTTAAAAATCCAATCGGCGGATCGGTCATTTGGCAAGATGCCGTCAAAGGCCAAATCGAAATCAGCAATGACGAACTCGATGATCTAGTGATTGCAAGGCCCGATGGCACGCCAACCTATAACTTTTGCGTGGTCGTCGATGACATCGACATGCAAATTACCCATGTGATCCGGGGTGACGATCATGTCAATAACACCCCAAGGCAAATTAATATCATGCGCGCCTTATGCGGAACGCCACCCATTTATGCGCATCTACCCACCGTTCTCAACGAAGAAGGCGAGAAGATGAGCAAACGCAATGGCGCGATGAGCGTACGCGATTACCAGCGCGAAGGCTATTTGCCCGAAGCCATTCTGAATTATCTAGCGCGCCTCGGCTGGGCGCACGGCGATGCCGAAGTCTTCACCCGTGATCAGTTTGTGGGCTGGTTTGATTTAGACCATTTGGGGCGCTCGCCAGCCCAGCACAACCCTGAAAAGTTGCTCTGGCTAAACCATCACTATATTCAGCATAGCGATCCAGCTAAATTAGCAGAACGGGTCAAACCATTTGCGCTTGAGCGCGGAATAGTCATTCCGGAAGCAGGGCAGGGTCCTGACTTTGTTCAGGTAGTGGGGCTGCTGAAAGACCGCGCTAATACCTTACTGGAAATTGCCGATGGCGCTAAGCTGTTTTACATGCCCGCACCCGCGTTTTCGCAGCAAGAAATCGATGCCAATATTCCCGCGAATATACGTCCAGCATTAGCCGATCTGATTACGGCATTTGAGGCGAGTGATGGTAGTAAAGAGGGGTATTCAGCAGCCTTCAAGGCGGTCTTAGCGCAGCATCAACTCAAGATGCCAGCCTTGGCTATGCCGGTTCGCTACGCCTTGTTTGCCACCACCCAAACCCCAGCAATCGATGCCGTCTTGGTTATCCTGGGTAAGGCCGAAACTGTGCAGCGCCTACGGAGAGTACTTGCTGCCGAAAATTAGGGCAAACAGGTAAAAATAGGCTAAAATCTCGGATTGTTTTAAATGTCTTGTGTTGCTGTAGCAGTATGAACGCGAGATTATGGGGGTATAGCTCAGCTGGGAGAGCGCTTGCATGGCATGCAAGAGGTCAGCGGTTCGATCCCGCTTATCTCCACCAGCATTTAGAATGGCAGCACATGCAGTATTGGTAGTCCACGGTCCCCATCGTCTAGAGGCCTAGGACATCACCCTTTCACGGTGAGTACGGGGGTTCGAATCCCCCTGGGGACGCCAGATTTTGTAGTATTGGAGCGGTAGTTCAGTTGGTTAGAATATCGGCCTGTCACGCCGAGGGTCGCGGGTTCGAGTCCCGTCCGCTCCGCCAAGATTGATAAATAAGCCCCTTAAGTGGGGCTTTTTTATTGCCGATTCATTTGGCTGTCGGAATCGTACCCGGAGCTTTGGGCGCATCACGATACAAAGGCTCGACCGCCGGCATTAAAGCGCTGAGCTGTTCAATGCGCGTTTCTCCCGAAGGGTGGGTTGATAAAAACTCGGGTGGATTTTTGCCTTTGGTTGCTTTCATCATCTTTTGCCATACGGAGATCGCTGTACGGGGGTTATAACCTGCTCTGGCAGCTAGTTCAATTCCGATCGCATCGGCTTCGCTTTCATGTTGCCTTGAGTTCGGCAATACCAATACATACTGCGCTACTTGATTGGCTGCATTGATCTGCGCGCCATAGCCTCCCGCTGCGGCGAGTGCAATATTGGTGATGGTACTTTGTGCCATGGCTTGCGAAAGTCGTTCTCTGCCGTGCTCGCGTAATGCATGCGCAATCTCGTGCCCCATGATGGCGGCAATCTCATCGTCATTGAGATTCAGTTGATCGATGATGCCGGTGTAAAACGTAATCTTACCGCCGGGTGCGCAGGTGGCATTCAGAATGGGGGCGTTAATCAGGCTCAGTTGCCAATTCCATTTCTGGGTATCGTCCCGAAAGTAGGCGGTTTTCGGAATGAGGCGATTGGCAATGCCGATCAGGCGATCGTATTGCGGCCCCGAAGTAATCAGAATCTTTTTTGCTTGGGCTTTTTTATTCTGTTCATTAAAGCTGATTGCCGATAAACGTTCAACCTCACTTTGCGAGGCCATCATCAGCTGCTGGCGATTGACGCCCACCACGCCCGGACGGGTCGTAGTGGTGCATGCAGAAATCAGGGTAATGCTGGCAATGCAAAAGGCAATGAGACGGTAATGCGTATTGCGGATGCATTTACGAATCAAGGACCTTTGCATTCTGATCGGTACTAGATTGATTAGGGCGTATTACTTCTTTCCTGGTGTAATCGAAGCGGCCATCCGGTCGATGAAAAGAGCGCGCACTACATCGCCTACTGCAATGTCTTTCAAGAGCTCTGGGTTCTTCACTTTCACGACAGTGACCTTACCATTAGGGCCCTTGATTGATGCTGTCTTTTTGTTGCGATCGACAGCAACCACATCGGCAATGATTTCAGTGGCGTTGGTGATGGTTTGGGATGGTTTCTGACCAGGCTGTGCAGTAGCAACAGCAGAGGCTTCTTGCTTGCTGCGAATGCCATCGCTCTTGGTTTTAATCAGCTCAAGCGCAACTGCAACTTCATAGGTCACGCTCAGGTGATCGCCTACCTTAATTTGAGCAAAGTTTTTGATTTCTGGACCAGCCACAAAATTGGACTCGCCTTCTTTATTCTTGAAGGTAATGGTGCGTGTTTTAGCGTCAATCTTGACAACATCGCCCTGATATAAGTCATAGACCGTATCCATAATGGCAGCCGCCTCTACTTTAGGCTTAGCTGGACTAGCAGGCTGTGCCTGAACTAGGCTAGTCGTTGCGAGTAATGCCGCAGTGATTGCAGCGATGTGGAGGGATTTACGTTTCATGTTCTTCCTTTTGGTTTGATAAAAAATAATCTTTGGTTTTACTGCGTACGAATGGATTCAACAAGCTGGGTTTGACCTTCTTGGCGCTCCCACCAATTTCCTGCAAAGTGACCTTGTAACCAATCGATGCATTGACTGACCTTACCAGGCACCAAGCGGGGCGATGAGAACACCGCATGGATTTCTTGGGAAGGCAAAGTCCAGTCCGTCAAGATCGGCTGCAGACTACCCCTCTTGACGGAATGGTAAGCCACGTACCAAGGTAGGGCTGACAAGCCCATTTTAGCGATGGTAGCTGCCAATAAGGTCGATAGATTATTGGAGTAAAGCGGCCCCTTTACAGGCACAGAGAGGGCTGCGCCATCGGCTCCACTGAGGTGCCAGCGGTGATTGTCTTGAACGGAGCTGTAAATCAGGGCCTGGTGACTCGATAGTTCGCTTGGATGCCGTGGGGTGCCGTGCTCTTTTAAATAACTAGGGCTGGCCACCATTACCCAGGGATTGAGGCCCAAATACCGTGATCCCAGTGAAGAGTCGGGCAGGCGCCCCATACGGATGGCTAAATCAATGCCTTTTTCAACCAAATTGATGTAATCGTCGTCTAAGCTCAGATGCACCTGCAGTTGCGGATGCTGGCCCATGAATTCCAATACCAAGGGGGTCAAAATGCGTCGCCCAAACGCAACCGATGAGCTGATCGACAGCTTTCCTCGAATTTTGCTTTGCAGTAAAGCAGCTAAATTATCGGCATCCTCAAGTTCACGCGAAATAATTTTGCATTTCTCATAGTAGATTTGACCGATTTCAGTCGGGGTAACGCCCCTCGTACTGCGGTGCAGCAAAAGGGAGCCCAGGCGCTTTTCTAAAAACGCAATGTGCTTAGTCGCAGTCGGCTGAGTAATGCCCAGGCTAGTTGCAGCCTTGCTAAACGAGCCGGTCTCCACCACGCGAACGAAAAGGGCGATGCCCTGAATGCGATCCATATACCCATTTTAGCCTTATTTCTATTTGGGTATTCCAAATTGGAATAGGTGATATGAATGCGCCTGCCATTCTCATTTGAGCCGGAAATCGCCATCATTCATTCATTCTTATAAACGTGGAGGAGACATCATGGCCAAAATGAAAGCCGCAATGGCTGCAGTGCTAGTAATGGAAAAAGAGGGTGTAACGACCGCCTTTGGCGTACCGGGCGCTGCAATTAATCCGCTCTATGCCCAAATGCGTGAGCGTCAGTCGATTACGCACATCTTGGCTCGCCACGTAGAAGGCGCCTCGCACATGGCCGAAGGCTATACCCGCGCTAAGGCCGGCAATATTGGTGTCTGCATCGGCACCTCGGGCCCTGCTGGAACCGACATGATTACCGGTCTCTATTCTGCGATTGCCGATTCCATTCCTATTTTGTGCATTACCGGTCAAGCGCCGCGTGCTCGCCTATACAAAGAAGACTTTCAGGCGGTTGATATTGAGTCCATTTCTAAGCCAGTTACCAAAATGTCGGTTACGGTTCGCGAGCCCGGCTTGGTGCCACGGGTATTTCAGCAAGCATTCCATGTGATGCGCTCCGGACGTCCCGGCCCAGTCTTAATAGACTTGCCTATTGATGTGCAATTGGCTGAGATTGAATTTGATATCGATACCTATGAGCCATTGCCGGTCTACAAGCCTGCAGCCAGCCGTAAGCAGATTGAAAAGGCCATGGAAATGTTAATGGCCTCTGAAAAGCCATTGATTGTTGCTGGTGGCGGCATTATTAATGCCGATGCGGATAAGTTATTGGTTGAGTTTGCTGAGTTGACCGGCATCCCAGTCATTCCTACCCTGATGGGTTGGGGCACCATTCCGGACGACCATCCATTGATGGCTGGTATGGTTGGCTTGCAAACGTCGCACCGCTATGGCAATGCCACGATGGTTGCCAGTGATTTTGTTTTGGGAATCGGCAATCGCTGGGCCAACCGCCATACGGGCTCGATTGATGTGTATTGCAAAGACCGCAAATTTATCCACGTGGATATTGAGCCAACCCAAATTGGTCGTGTCTTTAACCCAGACTACGGCATTGTTTCCGATGCAAAAGCCGCTTTGGAATTGTTTGTTGAAGTAGCCAAAGAGTGGAAATCCAAAGGCAAGCTCAAAGACTACAGCGATTGGGTCAGCCGTTGCCAAGAGCGCAAGCGTTTGATGTTGCGCAAAACCAATTTTGATAATGTGCCTATTAAGCCACAGCGCGTATATCAGGAGATGAATTCGGTATTTGGTCGCGATACGGTCTATGTATCAACCATCGGCTTGTCACAAATTGCAGGTAGCCAGTTCTTGCACGTGTATGGCGCTCGCCAGTGGATCAATTGCGGTCAAGCCGGTCCTCTAGGCTGGACCATTCCTGCGGCATTGGGTGTTTTGGCATCCGATCCAACCAAGACGGTGGTTGGCCTTGCTGGTGACTATGATTTCCAATTTTTAATTGAAGAGTTAGCCGTCGGTGCACAGTTCCACTTACCACTCATTATGGTTTTGGTAAATAACAGCTACCTCGGCTTGATTCGCCAAGCGCAGCGTGGTTTTGAGATGGACTACTGCGTTCAGCTGGCCTTTGACAATATCAACGTCGATGATGAAAACCTCAAAGGCTATGGCGTCGACCACGTCAAAGTCGTGGAAGGTTTGGGTTGCCGAGCCCTGCGTGTAACCGACCCAAGCAAGATCAGTGCTGCCTTAATCGAAGCACAGAAGATGGCTAAAGAGCACCGCGTTCCTATCGTGGTTGAGGTTATTTTAGAGAAGGTAACCAATATTGCCATGGGTACCGAGATCACCAATGTGAATGAGTTCGAAGACATTGATTGTCGCCACCCTGCAGGTACTGAAGGATTGATTACTGCTGGTTTGCTTGAGTAATCAGTTTACTTAATGGAATGCTGTTCTAATGCGGTATTACTAGCGTAATACCGCCATTTTTTCGTTTTTTTGCTTTTTGATTTTTTGAATTTATTAAGGAACAGGAATGCCGAAGTTTGCTGCTAATCTCACCATGTTGTTTAACGAAGTTCCATTCATGGAGCGTTTTGATAAGGCGGCGGCAGCCAACTTTAAGGCAGTGGAGTTTCTGTTTCCATATGCATTTCCAATTGCGGATATTAAGGCAAAGCTGGATCAAAACAAACTGACTTTGGTACTTCACAATATGCCCGCAGGCAATTGGGAAGCGGGTGAGCGTGGGATTGCTTGCCTGCCTGATCGCGTGGAAGAGTTTCGTAAAGGCGTATCCAATGCGGTGGAATACGCCAGTGCACTTAGGGTTACTCAAGTCAATTGCTTGGCCGGAAAAGCACCACAAGGGGTTGCCCATAGTGTGTTGCAGACTACCTTGATAGATAATCTGAAATACGCTGCTGCAGAGCTTAAAAAAGCCCATATCAAGCTTCTGATTGAGCCCATCAATACCTTTGACATACCAGGCTTCTTCTTATCTGGAACGCAGCAGGCAGTCGACATCATCACTGAAGTTGGCTCGGATAATCTATTTTTGCAGTACGACATCTACCATGCCCAGCGCATGGAGGGTGAGCTGGCCAATTCCATCCAGAAGCATCTTTCTAAAATTGCCCATATTCAGCTAGCCGATAATCCTGGCCGCAATGAGCCTGGTACCGGTGAAATCAATTACGCCTATATCTTTGCTATGCTCGATCGCATTGGCTATACCGGCTGGATTGGTTGTGAATACAAACCCGCAGCGACAACCGAGGCAGGCTTGGGTTGGTTTAAACCCTTCGCTTAAATTGGCTGCTGCTATATTTTGATTAGCTAGTTTGGCATGCCAATCAAGAATATGCCTCAGCTCTTGCGAGATAATTTGCTTTTGCAGTCCTTCAAACTCCACTAATAAAAGCCCATCACCTTAAATAGGATTACTACCATGTCACAACTCAAACTCGGTTTCGTCGGCCTTGGCATTATGGGCGCGCCCATGGCGGGGCATTTAGTTGCTGCAGGCCATACGGTGTATGTCAATACGCGCAGCAAGGTACCGGAGGCCATTGCGAAATCAGCAGCGATTCAGTGCGCAAGCCCGGCGGAAGTTGCCGAGAAAGCCGACATTATTTTTACCATGGTTCCCGACACTCCCGATGTTGAGCGCGTGCTGTTTGGTGACAAAGGCATTGCCAGCGGCTTAGCCAATGGCGGTAAAGGTAAAGTCGTTGTGGATATGAGCTCCATATCGCCGATTGCAACCAAAGAATTTGCAAAGCGCATTAATGCATTAGGCGCTGATTATCTCGATGCACCAGTTTCCGGCGGTGAAGTGGGCGCAAAAAATGCAACCCTGTCGATCATGCTCGGCGGTGATGAAGCCGTCTTTGCACGCGTTAAGCCCATCCTCGAATTAATGGGTAAGAACATTAACTTAGTCGGCGGCAATGGCGACGGTCAAACGGCTAAAGTAGCCAACCAAATTATTGTGGCACTGAATATTGAAGCGGTTGCTGAAGCGCTCTTGTTTGCTGCTAAAGCCGGCGCCGATCCAGCCAAAGTACGCCAAGCCTTAATGGGCGGCTTTGCCAGCTCCAAGATTTTGGAAGTGCATGGCGAACGCATGGTCAAGCGCACCTTTGATCCTGGGTTCCGGATTGAATTGCATCAGAAGGATTTGAACTTGGCGCTGAATAGTGCGCGCGCACTCGGCGTCTCTTTGCCGAATACCGCCACCGCTCAGGAACTGTTTAACTCCTGCGCAGCCCATGGCGGCAAAGCATGGGATCATTCAGCCATGGTGCGTGCCTTAGAGAAGCTGGCTAATTTTGAGATTGGTCAAAAAGCCTAATCCTGTTTTTCTAGTTTGACCTAAGCCAGTGGTGCATTCGGTTGCATAATGAGCAGCATGGACTCACTACTGGTTGTTTACCTTCACGGCTTTCGTTCCTCACCTCGCTCCAGTAAAGCCCAGATGACTGGTGATGCCATCGCGTATCGCGTAGAGCAGGGCGCCGCGATCGAATGGTATTGCCCTCAGTTGCTCGCCTCGCCGCGCGAATCGATGGACATGGTTCGGCGCCACATTGATGCCTCTAAAGCCAATCGACTATCCGTGATCGGCTCTTCCTTGGGCGGCTTTTATACCAACTACCTCGCAGAGCACTATGGTTGCAAAGGCATTGCACTCAATCCAGCGGTGAGGGCAGGGCGCGAACTGGCGCCCCATGTCGGCATGATGACGGCCTATGATAGCGAAGAGCCTTTTGACTTTCGGGCTGAATACATCGATGAACTTAATCGCATGCAGGTCGAAGCCATTACGCTCCCTGAGCGCTACCTCCTCCTCGCCGCCACCGGCGATGAATTGCTCGACTGGCGGGAGATGAGCGCCTTTTATCGAGGCGCCGAGCAGATCATTATTGAAGGCAGCGATCATGGTATTCACAATTACAGCGAGTACTTGGATGCAGTCGTCGATTTCGCCTGCAATTAATTGATGTAGCTCATTTGTTGAGCTTCTGACTTGACATACTGCACTCTGGACTAATTAGCGCGCAAGCGCAAAACCGGAGAGCACCATGCAACTACTCAAAACCTTTTTGATCTGGCTTGTCTTTGCTGAAAAGCAGGGCGAATGGCAACGTTCGGAGTGGATTTGCCGTAATCGGATTAAATAAATCGAATGGCGAAAACCCTAGCCAATGCTCCCTTTGTAGGGTCAATTGCGCTGCGTTGATGCCCCCCTTAATTTTCTGTAAGATGGATGTCATGCAGCAATGCCATGATGTAAGCCATGACACAGAAAGGAGTGGGTGTGCTGAGCATTTTGAAGTTAGACGCCGGCGGCATTCCGCAATGCTGGATTAACGCGGAAGAAGCGACAAAACAATATGCGGATCAGAGCGTACTCTGGACCCTAGGCGATCCGATTGCCGTCATGCGCGGCGGGATTTCTCGTGCGACTGGTAAGCAGTCGATCATTGAACTGCATTCCATTGTTGCGGTTAAAGGTTCTGCCCGCATTAATCTCTTTGATGTCGTGCCCAGCATCACCAAACGTAAGCTGTATCGCCGTGATCGTGGCCTATGCGCATACTGTGGTGAGCGCATTACTGAAAACGATGCCGAGGCTGAACACATTACTCCGAATAGCCGTGGTGGCAAATACACCTGGATGAATTTGGTTATTTCCTGCAGGCCATGCAACCAGCGTAAAGGCAATCGCACCCCGGAAACGGCGAACATGAGCTTGCTCTATGCTCCGTACATGCCAAGCCTGTATGAAGACATGATTCTCAAGGGCCGCAATATTTTGGCCGACCAAATGGATTTTTTAGCTGCGAACTTACCCAAAAATAGCCGTCTCCTGGAAGGACTGTTCTGGGAGCAATCCTAAGTCGTTTTAGGCCGCTGTGGGTTCTATTGGCAGCCCTGGTGCTGTCGCTGGCAGCGCACCTTATTTTATTTTTCTGGTTGTGGCTGATGCCTACGGGCTCTCTGCTTGCGCCCCCGCAAGAATCCCCCTTTGTTGCTACCTTGAAAGAAGAGCCGGTCAAGCAAATCAAAATAGCCCGCTCAGAAAAAAAAGCATTGCCACAGCTTGGCAACACGACAGGCGATATGGGTAGCCTGGCTGGATCTCCAGAGGGCGCTTCAACAGAGCAGGGCGATGGCCTCGCCGAGCAAGATGGGATGGCGTTTCGCCTACCCGAATCCGCCTTGTTGTATTACGACGCTTACGTCGACGGACAACCAGTTCAGACTGGTGAAATCAAGTGGATTGCAGACGACACGGGGTATGTACTGTCGATCACCATTCCCTATGCCTTTGTAGGGCCCTTTGTATTTGAATCCAAAGGCAAGATCGATGCCTACGGTTTAGCGCCATCGATTTACTGGGCACAGCGTGGCAAAAACCCGCCTCGGTTTTCTCGCTTCGAGCGCAATGCGCAGGGCGGTCCGGTGATGTTTTTTTCAGAAAAGATGGATTTTTCTCCGCCCATCCCACCCGGCACCCAAGACCGGTTTAGCCTGATTTTTCAGTTTGCTTCGCTCCTGAATGGTGACGGCAAAATTGATGAAGTGGGCACTGTTCGTTCGATTCCGGTTGCAAGCTTTGATTCGATTGAACCCTGGCAATTTAAAAGTTATGGTGAAAAGATATCTGAAGATGTACCCAGCATGGGCCTAACCACATTACGCCACTATGAATTACTCGATCGCCCCAGTAATAAATTCAAAAGGCGCGTAGATCTATGGCTAGTTCGTGATTTAGAGTGGCTTCCCGGCCGCATAAGGACAACAGAGGCAAATGGCAGGGTGTTTGAGCTTGTTTTTAAGCAGAAGGCGCCGCTGAGCCGGACTTCCGAGTAAGCAGGGATCCCATCATCGAATACAGGGCGGCGCCGGACATGGACACCGAAAACACACCCGAAAACGAGATCAAAATCGGCAATACTTGCCAAGCGCTGCTTAAGGGGTAATTGCCAAAACCCAGGGTGGTGTACATCTCGCCCACAAAATAAAAGGTCTGGGTTATGCCTGGAAAGACAGAAAAAGCGACCAATACGTATGTCCAAGCCAAGATTTCAGCAATGTGGGTCAAGATGATCAGCAGAATGGCAAGGAAATACGATATAAAACTGGCTCCCGCCAAATGCCGTATTGATTTGAGGAAACGATCGATGGCATGGAACGCGCTGGCGATGACCAAGACAGCAACACCATGGATGGTGATCATCGCAGCCATGAAAGCCAAGATTAAGTACAGCTCAATATTGTCGCCAATATCCAGTTGAATCTGCTGCAATAAGTCAGTCAGGGAGGGTAAGGCAGCGGTCTTTTCAATGGCCATGCATATACCTAAATTGACTTATCTATCTTATTTGACATAATAATGATTATACGCAGTTAGGACATAGTTAAGATTTGGGGCCGCCTGGATATGGTTCGTTGTACAGCTTCTGCCAGCGGGCCCTTAAGCCCTTTTGTATTTCCTCTTGATTAAATAATTCAGCTACATCGATTGCCGAATAGCCTTGTTGATTGCGTATCCGAATGTCGGCGCCGCGATCAAGCAGCAAGCGCACCAGTTGGATATTTCCGGCACGGATGGCCATCATGATGGGGGTTGTCTCATTGGGGCTAGGCGCATCTACAACGGCTCCCTTATCCAGCAAGAACTGAGCGATTTCCAGGTGACCATTGGTGCAAGCGTAATGCAGCGGTGTCCAGCCAGACCGGTTGACGGGCACCTGCTTCTGATCAACCAGCACCTTCACCTCAGGCAATAGGCCATAAAGAGACGCAAACATGAGGGGGGTTTCATTGGTTAAATTAGCCTGATCCAGGTCGATGCCTTTCACATTAATCAGGTAATCCACTGTTTTAACTGAGTTTTCTTGCATTGCCACCATCAAAATTGGCATGCCGCGGGGATCCTTTTGGTTGGGGCTCATGCCTTTGTCAATCAGCGCCTTGACTTCGCGGACATCGTCAAACTTAGCTGCTTTAGTGATATTGGCTATCTGTGAGTCCGTTTGGGCATTAACCCAAGCTGGCGCTACGCCCGTGCCCAGTATGGCCGCACCGCAAAGGCCTGACAAGATCGTTTTATATTTAAGATTCAATATCATGAAAATTCTCTATTTACTTGAAAACATTTAAAAAAGTTATTTGTAGTGTGCTCAGCAATGGCCTCAACCGAGACGCCCTTTAATTCGGCAATATAGCTAGCCACATGGGAAACCCAAGCAGGCTCATTGGTTTTACCACGGTGTGGCATTGGGGCAAGGTATGGCGAGTCGGTTTCGATAAGCATGCGCTCAAGGGGTACTTGTCTGCAGGTTTCCTGCAGGTCTTTGGCGCTTTTAAAGGTCACAATGCCAGAAAAAGAGATGTAAAACCCGAGCGCCATGGCTTCCTTGGCAACCTCTAGGCTCTCGGTAAAGCAATGCATCACCCCGCCAATCCGATCAGCGCCCTCCTCTTTTAGGATCCGTATGGTGTCCTCTGAAGCAGAGCGAGTGTGAATGATTAATGGGCAGCCTGACTCGATTGCCGCCCGAATATGCGTCCGAAAGCGCGTGCGCTGCCACTCCATATCAGCGTAAGCTCGATCGGCCATGCGGTAATAGTCAAGCCCGGTTTCGCCAATAGCGATGATCTTGGGGTGGCGCGCCGCCTCGACCAAAAAGTCAACGGTGGGTTCTGGGGTATTTTCGTAGTCAGGGTGCACGCCGACAGAGGCATATAAATGGGGATGCGTTTCAGCTAACTGCCGCACCAAAGGGAAGTCAGGCAGGTCAACTGAAATGCAGAGCGCATGCGAGACCTGGGCTGCCGCCATATTAGCCAGCACTTCAGGCAGGCGCTCGCTGTATTCTGGAAAATCGAGGTGGCAATGGGAATCAATGAACATCATTTCATTTTAATCGCCAGCGCCCTTCTCGGCTAATGGATCGAAAACTTGGGAAATCAATCGGCAAAAATCTGCTGATATTGCATCAGCAGGGATTCAAGCTGAATACGGGTAGCCAATGGGTGGTTTTCATGGCGGCGTGCTTGGGTAACCAGTTTCCAGAGTCGCAGCAGCTTTTCTAAGCGCGCCTGTTTTGATAAGGTCGTAATACTGCCGGCATGCTTGGGGTAGAAACGCACTGCATCGGCCTGTGCGCTGCCTTGCAAGTCAGCCAACCAACGTTGCATGGATGCTAACAAGACGGCAAAGGAAGCTTTGTGGGTTTTTTCTGCCACATCAAGCCAGTCAATGCGAACGCCTTGAGCTAAGCCTTGCAATAAATAGCGGGATGCCTGAATCGAAACAAAAAGCTCGTCTTTATCATTTTGACCCTGTTTGGAGCTCAGAAAATCGAGCGTTGCATAGGGCGCCCCACCCTGCTCATAAAAGATGGTTTCCAATTCGTCGTTGGAGACTTTGAGCTCGGGGCGAGATGCGATTTCATGGCGCAGCCATGCAAGACCAGAGGCTCGATCAGGCGGCGGCAAGGCGACCAAGCGGCAACGGGAGCGAATGGTCGGCAAGACGCGATCAAGATGACTGGTTACCAATATAAAAATAGTACTGCTGGGTGGCTCTTCTAAGGACTTGAGTAAGGTATTGGCAGCATCTACTCGCAAGGCCTCTAAAGGGTAGACTAAAACTATGCGATTACCCCCGCGATGTGTGCCAATCGCTAATCCATCGATGGCTGATCGCGCTTCATCAATCGCAATGTATTTCTTCTCTTTCTTTTCGGGAGAGTCGCCTTCCTCGTCGCGTAGTGCCTTTGCTTTTTTGCTGGGCGACAGATCACCATCGATACCCTCCAAAGCTTCATTGGGCATAAAGCGGCGGTGCGTTTCTGGAACCAATGCAATAAAGTCGGGGTGATTACCGGTATCAAACCAGCGGCAGGCTTCACAGCCATTGCAGGGTTTTTTGCTGCCGAAAGGCGCCTCACACAGCAAGGCTTTTGCTAGGGTGATTGCAAAATCAGCCTTGCCAATACCAGCTTGCCCATGAAGCAGTAAGGCGTTTGGGCAGGCGCTTAAGTCAATGCCGTCCCATTGCTGCTGTAGCCAGGGTGCAATCATCGAATAGCCAATGGAACCTGGCGTAAGAAATCCCAAATCACCTCTTGTGTTTGGGTGGCATCAACCAGCACAAAACGGAGCGGATCGGCTTTGACTCGGCGCAAATATTCTTGACGAACCCGCTCAAAAAAAGCCAGATCGAGTTGCTCGAATTTATCGGGTGAGCGCGCTTTCGAACGCCTTGCCTCTGCTACCGCTCCCGGCAAATCAAATAAAAAAGTGGTGTTGGGTTGCAATAGTCGCCCATCGGCTCTGCCCTGGACCCACTGCTCAAGGGCATTGAGTTTTGCCAGTGGCAGCCCGCGTCCACCGCCCTGGTAAGCAAAACTCGCATCGGTAAACCGATCGGATACGACGATATGGCCCGCAGCCAAAGCTGGCTCAATAACCTGCTCGATGTGTTCACGGCGCGCAGCAAACATCAGCAACGCTTCGGTCTCCAAATGCATGGGTGCTTCGAGTAATACAGCTCGAAGTTGCTCACCCAAGGCAGTACCCCCTGGCTCCCGCGTTAGCACAACGGATCGATCCGGAAAGCGGTCCCTGAGTAAATCGCAATAGGCATTGATGTGGGTGCTTTTTCCGGCACCATCGATGCCTTCAAAGCTAATAAAAAAACCGGGCTCATTTGCATTCATCGTGGCATCCATTACGGTGATGCCCTCTTTGCTGGCGCTTTAATGGAGCGCTGATATTGGTCGACGGCTTTTTCATGCTCGGCGAGTGTCTTGGAAAAGTAGCTGCTGCCATCGCCCTTGGCAACAAAATACAGGGAGTCACTTTTCGCAGGATTGGCTGCTGCCAGCAGGGATTCAATGCTGGGAATCGCAATCGGGGTAGGAGGTAAACCGGCACGCATATAAGTATTGTATGGACTGTCGCGGCGAAGATCCACTTTACGTAAATTGCCATCAAACCCTGGGCCGATGCCATAGATTACGGTCGGATCAGTCTGCAGGCGCATCCCCATTTGCAGGCGATTATGAAACACCCCTGAAATCTGACTCCGCTCACTTGCTTTACCAGTCTCTTTTTCGACAATCGAAGCCAGTATTAAGAGTTCGTAAGGCGACTTCAAAACCGAATCAGAGGGTCTGCCCTCCCAGGCTTTTAGCTGGTTTTTTTTCATAGCATCGGCTGCTCGGCGGTAAATAGCAAGATCGCTTTCGCCAGGATCAAAAACATAGGTGTCCGGAAAAAATAGCCCTTCGGCGCTCGGCTGATTTAGGCCTACTGTTTTAGAAAAGGCCTCGGGGGCAAGACCCTTAGTTTGGTGATCCAAAGCAGGATGGGCGTCCATGATTTGCCGCAGCTGCCATATGGTCATTCCAGGCACAAATGCAATTGTCTCTTTAATACTATCGCCCCGAGCCATTTTAAATAGGATGGTGGCCGTACCGGCATCGAGGGGGAAAAGATAAGTGCCCGGCTTTAACTTGGCATGGACTAGCAGAGCGCGTGATCCCAATTGAAACAATATGCCATTAACTTCAATGCCTTGTTTGCGCAACTGCTGGGCGATGCTGGCCACGCCAGACTTGGGATTGACCTTGGCCGTAAAGCCGCCCGGTCGACTTGGATCATTTGCACTGCTAGGGACAACACCCCAAAAAAATAGGGTTGCAAAAAAGAGGGCTAAGGCTAAGGCCCCAAATCCCAAGACTTTAAGGGGTAATGCCCAAAATAAATTACGCTTTTTTCGCATCAGGCTATGATAAAAGCGTCTAGACTTTTTTTACTCAAATCACGCCCTTATCACCCTAAAGAAAATCGACACCATGAAAACCGCTGCCAATCTCGCCGACTGGGGACTCATTATCGTTGAGGGTGAGGATGCAGCCAGTTTTCTACAAAACCAGCTTACCAACTCGGTTATGGGGCTTACTGCGCTTATGCCACCGGCAATAGCCAACGGTGCCGATGCGGTGCGTCTAGTCGGCTACTGCAGTCCCAAGGGACGCTTAATTGCGAGTGCCTGGCTTGGCCTCTTTTTGAAAGAGGATAAGAGTTCGTATTTTTGTTTATTTATCTCAAGGGATTTAGCAGCCAGTATTGCCAAGCGTTTGGCGTTGTTCATCATGCGCTCCAAAGTGACCGTACGGGATGCGAGTGGCAGCATGGCCATTACAGGCTATTGCACTAGCGCTGCAGTGGATGGACTTGAACTCAATCAAACCAGTATTGCACTGCAACTACCGGACGTAGTAACTGCTGGCGTAGCAATGCACCGCGTGCTGATTGCGCAGCCAGGCACCGCACCAGAGCTCGCAATGGATGCGGTATCGGAAGACGCGGAAATCTTGTGGCGCTCGCTAGAGGTGATGAGCGCAATTCCACGCATCGTGGCTGCCACTCAAGATAAATTTGTACCCCAAATGGTGAACTTTGAATCGGTCTATGGGGTCGATTTTAAAAAGGGTTGCTATCCAGGCCAAGAGATCGTGGCACGTAGCCAGTATCGCGGGGCAATTAAACGGCGCCTGCAGCTGGCGCACTGTCCTATTGATCAACTTGGCAGCGTAGCAACCGGCCCAGGAAGTGAGATTTTTCATGCGGATGATCCCACTCAGCCAGCTGGCATGGTGGTGCTTAGTGCTCCCAGTATCGCAAATACCCGCCGCATGGACTTCCAGATTGAGATTAAGACCGAGCTGCAAAAAGGGGGCACTTTTCATCTGGGCTCGCCTGAGGGCCCCATTTTGATGCTAGATCAGCTGCCCTACCCCCTGATTACGATTTAATCAGGCATAGTATTGCTATGTGCCTAATTCTCTTCGCCTGGAAATCCCACCCCGACTACCCGCTTGTCGTAGCGGCGAATCGCGATGAGTTTTATGAGCGCGATACAGAAAAAATGGATTGGTGGTCTGAGCACCCTGGACTTTTAGCGGGCCGCGATCGCGCCGATGTGCTGGGCAGTCCAGGAACCTGGCTCGGGTTTACGAAGTCAGGTCGCTTTGCTGCATTAACCAATGTACGCGCACCGAGCGAAAAAAATCCGGACGCGCGCACTCGTGGCGAGCTATCCCTGATGTATCTGACGGGTGAGCACAAGCCCGATGGATTCATTCAACACAATGCAAAACGCTTTGAGCAATACAACGGTTTTAATATGCTGATGGCCGATCTGAGCGAGCCGAGCGACGGGCAGATGCATTGGGTTAGCAATCGCATGATGCTGGGCCAATCCATTCGGCCACGTAAAACATTTCCGAAGCAGGCTTTAGATGCTGGGGTTTATGGCCTTTCCAATGCCATGCTCGATACGCCCTGGCCTAAGGTCACTCATCGCGTCGCCGCCTTTGCCCAAACACTCGCCATGGATCAAGGCAATCTCAAGCAGGTTGATCATTACTTGCATTTACTGAGCGATAACCGCGTTGCGGTAGATCAAGAATTACCCAGCACGGGAGTTAGTAAAGAATGGGAAAAAGCCTTGTCTCCGGCATTTGTACAAACCCCGATGTATGGCACCCGCTCCAGTACTGTTTTGCGGGTTCGCAAAGACGGTGCATTTGAAATGGTTGAACGCCGTTTTGATGCCAATGGAACCATTGGCCATGACGTGATTACCGGTGCACTTACGAGCGCATCCGGCTCAAACCTTTCGGTTTAGTAAGACCTAGTTTATTGCTTGCGCTGGTCGGGATTGATGATTCGCTCGCCGCTGGCACTGCGCGTGGGTAAACGCCGCAAGTACTTAAAGGTGCCAGTCGCCATACAACACACCCGACCCTGATCGTCATACAACTTAGCCTCACAAAAAGCCATCGTTACAGTACGGTGTACGGTATCCGCCTTCACCCTTAAGATGCCGTTAGCGGCTTGTAAAAAGTTAGTATTGAGCTCAATCGTGACTACGCTTCGGTCATCCGGATCACCCGAGCGCGCAGCAACCGCCATAGCCACGTCCATCAGCGTTAGCAATACACCGCCATGCGCGACTTCCCAGGTATTTTTATGCTCGGGCTTAATCGCTAGCAGAATTTCACCGCTGCCCATTTCTGCGCTGAGGCAGCGGATGCCGAGTAGTTTTAAAAAAGGGACATCCAGCTCTTGGCCTAAATTATTGAGCTTGGCGGCAGCAGTGAGTTCAGTTTGATTGGTCATGTTAGAAGTGGGGTAATTGGCGTTACTTGTCTTGGGCGTTTGGGGCTAAATACCCATAGAATAATGAACTTATGGCATTTTCTATCATCGGCGATGACACCTGTCAATTTATAGCCCCTACCCCACTCCCAGACCCCTATTGGATAGCCGTTTCACCTCAGGCAGCTGCGCTGCTTGGGATTCCCTTAGGGCCTAAACAATTGCCGCTCGATCCGGCTTGGCTTGCGGTATTAGCCGGCAATGCGCTCGAGGCAGGTGGCCATCAATTTTTGAAGCCCATGGCTACCGCCTATAGCGGCCATCAATTCGGTCATTGGGCTGGGCAGCTGGGCGATGGCCGGGCTTTTTTGCTGGGGGAGCTGAACCACCAAGAACTGCAACTCAAGGGTGCCGGCATGACGCGTTACTCGCGCATGGGCGATGGCCGCGCTGTTTTGCGTTCATCGGTACGGGAGTTCCTATGCAGTGAGGCCATGCATGCCTTGGGCATTCCGACGACGCGAGCGCTATCCCTGGTTGGCTCTAAGCAGCCAGTGCGACGCGAAACCGTCGAAACCGCAGCTGTCTGTTCCCGCCTTGCTCCCAGCTTTATTCGCATCGGCCACTTTGAACACTATGCGGCCAATGGCTTGCATGCGCGCTTACAGGAACTGGCTGCCTATTTAATCGAGGCACACTACCCCGAGTGCCAATCCAGCAGTACTCCATACCTTGCATTATTTAAAGCGATATCGACGCGCAATGCCGAACGCGTTGCGCAGTGGCAAGCGGTGGGATTTTGCCATGGGGTTTTAAACAGCGACAACATTAGCGCACTCGGCCTCACCATGGATTACGGCCCCTTTGGTTTTTTAGATCACACTGCCCTCGATCATATTTGCAACCACACCGATAGCGGCGGTCGTTACGCCTACCATCGCCAACCTAAAATCATGCACTGGAATATGGCCTGCCTTGCCAATGCCATGGTGCCACTCATCGAAATCGAGAGTCCCGGCGAAGATGCTGCTGATATTTTACGCGCCGCCTTGGGTACCTTTCCGCCGGAATATGAGGCCAGATGGCTAGCGCTATTTCGGGGAAAACTGGGTTTGCAGACGAATGTACCAGAGGATATAGATTTAATTGAAGCACTATTGCAACTCATGCACGCCAATCGAGCGGACTTTACAACTGTTTTTCGTAGTTTATCCACCGTACAAAAAAAGGAATTCAACTTGAATTGGCGTGATCAATTTTTGGATCGGGCTGCTGCGGATAGCTGGTTGATGCAATACCGTGAACGCTTAGCGCTGGAATCGAATTCTGATGCAGAACGCGCATTGCAAATGAACAGCGTCAACCCTAAATTTATACTCCGCAACCATTTAGCCCAGCACGCAATCGAGATGGCGCAGGAGGATGACTTTACCGAAGTCAATCGATTGCATTTGATATTAAGTAGGCCATTTGATGAGCAGCCTGAGTTTGAGCAATATGCATTAGCACCATTGCCGGATCAGGTCGTAACGGATCTCAGTTGCTCATCTTAAAAAACTAAATTACCTAAACTCGAGATAGATACACCATGAAAAAAACCAATGAAGAATACCGCGCTGCATTAAGCGACATTGAATACCGCGTTACACGGGAAGCCGCTACCGAGCGTCCTTTTACGGGAAAGTATTGGGATCATTGGGAAAATGGAAAGTACCAATGCGTGTGTTGCGGCACCCCGCTATTTGAATCCACTACCAAATTCGACGCGGGATGCGGCTGGCCTAGCTACCATACCCCGCTTAATCCAGAGGCGATATCAGAGCATCAGGATGGCGCCTTTGGCATGGTGCGGACCGAAGTACGTTGTAGCCATTGCGATGCCCATCTGGGGCATGTCTTTAACGACGGCCCCAAGCCAACGGGTCTACGGTATTGCATTAATTCGGCATCCCTGCGCTTTGAGCCCAGCAAAAATGTGGAACTAGGTCAATAAAAGCGATAATCACGGCATGAAATTCTTATTCGACCTTTTTCCTGTAATTCTGTTTTTTGTCGCATTTAAGTTTGCTGACATCTATACCGCCACGATTGTGGCAATGATCGCCACCATCGCTCAAATATTGTGGGTGTACTACCGCCATCGGAAGATCGATGCGATGCAATGGATGAGCCTAGTCTTGATTGTTGTTCTAGGCGCGCTTACCATCTTTTTGCAGGATAAAACCTTTATACAGCTCAAGCCTACTGCGCTCTACTGGCTTTTTGCGGCTGGCCTCTTTATTAGTGCCCAATTTTTTAATAAGAATTGGATTCAGGTACTGATGGGTAAACAGGTTACCTTAAAAGAAAATGCTGCGCGTAATACCTGGAGTCAGCTCAACCTTGCTTGGTCGATTTTCTTTTTAGCAATGGGCGCTCTCAATCTATACGTTGCTTTTCAATTTTCTGAAGATACGTGGGTTAATTTCAAGCTCTTTGGCACCACTGCCCTACTGATTGTCTTTGTGATTGCGCAAGGATTTTGGCTTAGCAAGCACATGGAAGAGGAAACACCGTCATGAACAAAAATCAAGAGCGCATCGCCCTTTTTTTAGCTGACCTTAAAGTAGCACTGCCAATAGATCGCATTGCTATCGACGACGAAAGCCATTTGCATGCCGGTCATGCTGGCGCTGCCAGCGGTGGCGGTCACTTTAAGCTGACCCTAGTATCCCCCGCCTTCGATGGCTTAAATCGCCTTGCGCGCCATCGCTTAATTTACGCGGCCTTGGATCGCCATATCCCCGCCGAAATACACGCACTGACGATTGAGGCCCATAGCCCTGCTGAAGCAGCCTTACTAAAATAAGTCGTACTGTATTCAATCCATTCCTTGTATCCATACTTTTTCCCTTTTCTTTTTTATCCTTTTTCCCAAACCTGACTATGAAACCACTCTCCCAATTTGCCCTTTCGACTGCCTGTGCAGCCCTATTGATTAGCCCCCTCGCCTCGGCACAAAATGCTGCGATTGTGAATGGCAAGCCCATACCCAAGGCGCAATTGGACCGCCTGATCCAAAAGTCAGGTCAGCCCAATGATCCCCAAGTTCGCGAAAAGGCCCGTGAAGTACTGGTTACGCGCGAGCTGGTCATTCAGGAAGCCAATAGCCGCGGGCTTACCCAAAAACAAGACGTCAAAGATAAGATTGATCAATCACGCATTGGTGTTTTGGTTGCCGCCGTGTTTGAAGACTTTGTCGAGCGCGAAGGCGTAACGGAGGCAGAACTCAAAGCGGCGTATGCCTCTATACAGGCGGATTACACCGGTAAAGAGTATCAAGTGAAGCATATTTTGGTCGAAAAAGAAGCCGATGCGAACGCCCTTATTGCAAAGATTAAAGCGGGTACCAGCTTCTCTGATTTAGCAAAACAGAATTCCAAAGACCCTGGGTCTGCACCCAAAGGAGGTGAACTCGGCTGGGTTGGCGATAAGTCATTGGTTCCTGAGTTTTCTAAGGCGATGGTTTCCTTGAATAAAGGCCAAATGACCGATAAGCCGGTGAAGAGTCAGTTCGGCTGGCACATCATTCGGGTTGAGGATGTGCGCGATGCCAAGGCGCCTCCCATGGATGAAATCAAGGCGGAACTGAAGCAAATCTTAATTGCTGATGAAAACTGGCAAAAAGCCAAGTTCTCCGAGATGATGCAAAAGCTCCGGGCTAAGGCAAAGGTTCAATAAGCATGATGCTATTGCACACCATGTTGCGGGTTGGCGATCTGAGCCGCTCAATTGATTTCTACACCCGTATTTTGGGTATGAATCTACTGCGTACGACAGAGCGCCCCGAGCAAAAATACTCTTTGGCCTTTGTTGGTTATGGCAAGGGTAATGCTGATGGGCAAGCTGAAATCGAGCTCACCTACAATCATGGCGTAGATCAATACGATCTAGGTACAGCCTACGGTCACATTGCCTTAGGGGTGAGCGATGCCTACGCTACTTGTGCCGCCATTAAAGCAGCTGGTGGTCAGGTTACCCGCGAAGCCGGCCCTGTTTTAGGTGGTGACACCATCATTGCTTTTGTTACCGATCCGGACGGATACAAAATCGAGCTGATTCAGCGCTGAGCAATGTGGCACTAAATAGCCCCATCGAACTTCGCGTTCTCGATAGCATCCAGGCCATTCCTAGCGAGCACTGGGATGCCTTATTAGCGGCAGATTCAACGCCTTTTTTACGCTATGCCTTTCTCTCTGCTTTAGAAGAGCAGCACTGTGTTGGTGGTAAAACTGGCTGGCAAGTGGCCCACTTAGCGGTATACCCGACGGGTAAAGAAAAGCCCATTGGCCTCATGCCGCTCTACTTAAAAAGCCATTCCTACGGCGAGTATGTATTCGACTGGTCTTGGGCAGAGGCCTATGCTCAGCATGGCCTTAACTACTACCCCAAAGCCTTGTGCGCTATTCCATTTACACCAGTCCAAGGCGCACGCATCCTGCTGGATCAAGAGCACGATCCAAAACAAACCCAGCAGTGGCTTATTCAGGGTTTGAAGCAACTTTTAATACAGAATCAGCTCTCTTCGGCCCATGTCCTATTTGCCGAACAAAAAACCCAAGATGCATTACTTGCAGAAGGCTTTATGGCACGCGATGCAGTGCAGTTTCATTGGATTAATCGTGGATATGCCAGCATGGAGGCATTTTTAGAACAGCTCACCATGAAACGCCGCAAAAATATTCGGCGCGAACGCAAAGAAGTAGTGGAAGCCGGTGTGCAATTTAGGCATATTCCTGGGGCAGATGCAAATCAGGCAGATTGGGCTTTTTTCTATCGGTGCTATGCCAACACCTACCTCGAGCACCACTCATCTCCTTATCTGAACGAAGGATTTTTTCAGGCATGGGGCCAGCAAATGCCCGAACACCTCCACCTGATTGTTGCCGAGAAAGAGGGTAGCCCCATTGCCGCATCCCTCTTGGTGGTTGATAAAAAAGCCCCTATTCCAACGGCCTATGGACGTTATTGGGGCTCGATTGAATACATCTCCTGCTTGCATTTTGAGACCGCCTACTACCAAGCGATTGAGTACTGCATTCGAGAAGGAATACAGGTTTTTGAGGGCGGCGCCCAAGGCCAACACAAAATGGCGCGAGGTTTTTTACCGGTTACCGTGCAATCAGCCCACTGGATCAAAGACCCCGAGTTTGCAACGGCCGTCGAGCGCTTCTTGAAACGGGAGCGCGCCGGCGTCGGCGCCTACGTGGATGAGCTGGCAGAGCACTCTCCGCTCAAATCGACTACAGTACTGGAATGAGCACTTCAAATACCAACTCGCCCATTAGCGGTGCCAACTCCTTGTTGATTGGCGATGCCGAGTCTGACACCCCCTGCATTGGCATCTGCTCTACTTTGTACGATGAAATCTGCAAAGGCTGTGGCCGCACTTTGATTGAAGTCAGTAATTGGGTCTTCATGACACCAGAAGAAAAAGCGGCGGTCTGGAAACGCATCCAGGCAGAAGGTACGGCAATGCGTTTTCAGCGCAACAAAACGGGCTAAGATAAAGCTAAGTCTGAACTCAGGTCGTAAGTAATGCTTGCTGGGCCTACGAATTCAATCTTCATGAATCAAATTCCCTTCATATTGTCGACGCCAACAAAATACGTTTTGGCATACGCCATAATTTGAGCGTCTGTTGGGTGATCAACGGTCTCAACTCCAACAATAGCCCGAAATGCGACTGGATCGTGAGCAGATGCGTGCTTTACCAGTTCGGTCTTGGCTGATCCGGGTCCAAGTATCAGAATTTCTTTGACGCTTGCTACAGCTGAAATTACTTTATGAAAGAACTCATGATCGATGGGAGTCTTGCCGCTGCCAATGGCATTCGCTTTGTGATGCAGATGGTGCTGTGAAGAGTCGCTTTTAATAAACTCATTTTTGCTGGCATCGAAATAAAGGATGCGAGCCTCTTTGTGATCAATCCAAATGGCAACGTGATTAGTTTGCATGCTTTATCCTAAAATTAAATCAAACTGGGCTAGCCCAAGACGGGCTCTACTTCCATTATCGTCTTAATAAAACGTTAATTATTTTTAATGCCAAAGAAAAATTACGTAATGTTCTTGACTTCCGCTTTTAAAACGAAATAGGTTCAGGTTAAATAACCCAAACTGGTCTTCGAAAAAACAGAAGTCATGCTAGCTGCGTAGAAGCTAGCTAAGGTGCATCAACCCGCCAGCGACTGACTACGCAAATATTCTTCGTAGGTTCCAGAGTAATCTACTACGCTGCCGTCTAGCTTGACTTCCAGTATGCGGTTCGCTAAGGCTGAAACAAATTCTCGGTCATGGGAAACAAAGAGCAAAGTGCCTTCGAACTTCTCCAAGGCAATTTGCAGGCTTTCAATGGATTCCATATCCATGTGATTGGTTGGCTCATCCATCGCCAGGACGTTGTGCTTTTGCAGCATCAACTTACCCCAGATCATGCGGCCTTTTTCACCACCAGACAGCACTTTGACCGACTTACTAATGTCATCGCCCGAGAAGAGCAATCGCCCTAATGTGCCACGAATGACCTGATCATCGTCGCCCGTATTGCGCCATTGATTCATCCAATCCATTAATAGCTCGTCATTCGGAAATAACTCAGAGGTATCTTGGGGCATGACGCCAACATTGGCGTTCTCAGCCCACTTGACATCACCGCTGTCGGCAGGGATGCCGCTAAAGCGTTTACTCAAAATGGTTTTGAGTAAGGTAGTCTTACCGGCACCGTTTTGGCCAATGATCGCAATCTTTTCACCGGCACGAATACCAATCTTAAAGTTCTTAAAGATCGGACGATCAAACGCTTTGGTCAGAGCATTGCATTCCACTGCCATGTTATGAAGCTTTTTTTCATAATCAAAGCGCATGAAGGGATTTTGACGAGAGGACGGCTTGATTTCCGTAATCTCAATTTTCTCGAGCTGACGCTGACGCGATGTGGCTTGGCGTGCTTTAGACGCATTGGCCGAGAAGCGGCTAACGAAAGCCTGTAACTCTGCGACCTTCTCCTTAGCTTTTACGTTGGATGCGAGTTGCTGCGCCCTTGCCTGCGTCGATGCCAGCATATAGGAATCGTAATTGCCCGGATAGACTTTCAAAGTACCAAAGTCCATATCGGCCATGTGCGTACAGACCTCATTGAGGAAATGGCGATCGTGGGAAATAATAATGATGGTGCTGTTGAGTTGATTCAGAATTTCCTCGAGCCAATGAATCGAGTGAATGTCCAAGTTATTGGTTGGCTCATCCAGCAGCAGCACATCGGGATCAGAAAATAGAGCCTGAGCTAATAAAACGCGTAGTTTCCAACCCGGCGCGACGCTACTCATGAGGCCTTGGTGTTGCTCAATCGGAATACCAATACCCAGTAACAACTCCCCTGCTTTGGCTTCGGCGGTATAGCCACCGTATTCTGCATACTTACCCTCTAATTCAGCAGCGCGCATGTAATCTTCATCGCTTGCATCGGGATTGGCGTAAATGGCATCTCGCTCCGCTGCCGCTTTCCACATCTCTTCGTGGCCCATCATCACGACATCTAGCACTCGTACATCTTCAAAAGCAAACTGATCTTGACGTAACTTACCCAAGCGAATATTAGGCTCTAGGCTAACGTTGCCGCTAGTCGGCTCCAGATCGCCGCCCAAGATTTTCATGAAGGTGGATTTACCACAGCCATTGGCGCCAATTAATCCATAGCGATTGCCGCCACCAAACTTGACTGAAATGTTTTCAAAAAGGGGTTTTGCCCCAAACTGCATGGTGATATTGGATGCGGACAACACGGGTATATTCTTACTTTCTTAAGTTCAAAGGCATGGGGTGCGCTGCAATACAGCGAAGCGCCCTATTTTAACGGTGTTGCCAAAGCAATGCCGAATTTATAGAGCAAGTCCTAAAATGCCGCCGCTAAGCCATCCCGTCGACTATCGCTGGCTGCTACATACCCCGCTTCTAAATCATCCGATAGCCGCCAAATAAATTGCCCTGCCCCAAAGTCCATATAGGGGTCATCCACCCGCTTTAAGACGTGCCCTATGCCCTCTAATCCGGAGATGGTGTCAGCGCGCATACCGGACTCCACATCCAAGCTAAAGTCCCGATTGACCTTCCAGCGAGGGGCGTCGCATGCCGCCTGGGGCTGCTGTCCATAGGCCAGCATCCGCACCAGGGTTTGCACATGGCCCTGTGGCTGCATATCACCTCCCATGACGCCAAAACTCATTTGCGCCTGCGTCTTGCCATTGACTTGTTTGGTTAAAAAGGCGGGGATGATCGTATGAAATGGCCGCTTTCCACCGGCAACGACATTAGCCGATTTGGGGTCCATCGAAAATCCGTAGCCCCGGTTTTGCAAACTGATGCCAAATTCAGGGACCACAATGCCGGAGCCAAAGCCCATGTAATTACTTTGTATGAAGGAGACCATCCTGCCCTGCTCATCACTCGTACTCAGGTAGACGGTGCCGCCAGTAGGCGGCAAACCAAATTGAAAATGCGTGGCTTTATTGGGATGAATTAATTTAGCTCGCTCTGCTAAATAACCTGGATCCAGCATTTGTGCTGGCGTTACGCCCATCGAACGGGGATCAGCCACGTATTGGTAGATGTCCGCAAAAGCCAATTTCATGGCCTCAATTTGCAGGTGCTGGCTTTGTACACCATCAACGGGATAACTTGGTAAATCAAGGTAGTTCAATATACCCATGGCCATCAATGCGCCGATGCCTTGACCGTTGGGTGGGATTTCATGAAGATCATAGCGCTCGCCGTCGCAAGCTGAAACTGATTGCGATAGGGGTTCAACCCAATCCGGCCGATAGTTGGCTAAGTCAGCAAGACACATTGATCCACCATGCTCCCGTGCATGCCTTGCCATCGCCTCGGCAATCTCGCCTTCATAAAAGGCGCGAACACCCTGTTTTGCAATGTAGCGCAATGCTGTTGCTGCCGCCTCAAAACGAAACTGCTCACCAATAGCGGGAGCCCGGCCATTAGGCATAAAAGCCTGAGCAAAGCCAGGTTGAGTGTGTAACTCAGCTGCTGCAGCAGCCCATTTTTTTGCCACTACAGGAGGCAGAGCGTACCCGCGCTCTGCAATTTCAATTGCTGGCTGCAATAAATCAGCCAGCGGTAACGATCCGTAACGAGCATGCAGCGCCTCCCATCCCGCAAGTGCGCCAGGTACCGTTACCGAATCCCAGCCGCGCATGGGGTTTTTAGCAATACCGTTACCTTGCGTACCGTACTTACTGGCAAAGTAACTGGGGCTCCATGCTTGCGGTGCAGTACCGGATGCATTTAAGCCCTGCAACTGCTTGCCGTCCCACACGATGGCAAAACAATCGCTGCCAAGGCCATTCGATACCGGCTCGACGATCATGAGTGCGGCGGCCGCGGCAATCGCGGCATCAATTGCATTACCACCCTGATGCATCACCTTGAGTCCTGCTTGCGCTGCGAATGGGTGCGATGTCGAAACCACATTGCGCCCCATCACTGGCATCCGAATCGATGGGTATGGGTTATCCCAAGAAAATTGCATCGCCATACCAGGAGTCCTTATTTTTTTCTCTGAAAGTACTGCTTTATGAGTGGTAAGCGAAAGAGCAGCAGTACTACTACTACAGCAAGGTAAATCGATACTGTTTCATAATCGCTTTTGCCAGCCTTATGCCACCAATAATGCAGGATCGCTAAGATGGCGATAGCGTAGACCAGCAGGTGCAGCTGACGCCAACGGCGACCCAGCAACTGCTGAGCCCATCGATTCGATGTGATAGCAAGTGGAATCAAACAAACAAAGGCGATAAATCCAAAGGTAATGTAGGGTCGCTCCAAGACATCCTGCCACATTGCTCCGAATGTAAAGTCATGGTCAAGCCACAGCCAAATCAGAAAATGCAAGGTGGCATAAAAGAAACAAAACAAGCCGAGCATACGCCGCCAGTGTAAAAATCCACTCCAGCCTGTCACCAAGCGCGCCGGACTCATCGCTAAGCTCAGGCATAAAAACACCAAAGTCCAAGTGCCCATCGAGCGCGTAATGAACTCAATCGGATTGGCCCCTAAATCCTGCATGCTACCAAGCCAAATTAGCCTCGCTAATGGTAGCAAGGCAAGTACAAATATGGCTGGCTTTATGTACTGCAATTAGTAATTCTTTTTGAGATCCATGCCGGTATATAAACTGGCCACTTGCGTGCCATAGCCATTAAACATCTCGGTTGGGATCTTGGGGGCAAAGATACCTCGGTTATCACCGAGGCGACGCTCGGTAGCCTGACTCCAGCGCGGATGGCTCACATTGGGATTGACGTTGGAATAAAAACCGTACTCGCGCGGCGCCGATTTCACCCAACTGGTCACAGGCTGCTTTTCCGTTACGCGAATCGAAACGATGGACTTGGCACTCTTAAAGCCGTATTTCCAGGGAACCACAATGCGCACTGGCGCGCCATTTTGTTTGGGTAATACTTCACCGTAGAGACCCAAGGTAAGCAAGGTGAGCGGGTTCATGGCCTCATCTAAACGTAAGGCCTCACGGTATGGCCAGTCCAAAATGGGGCGGGCCAGCCCCGGCATTTGCTGTGGATCTGCTAGGGTCACAAATTCAATGAACTTGGCCGAACCCAAAGGCTCAACCACATTTAATAATTTAGACAGTGAATAGCCATTCCATGGAATAACCATCGACCAACCTTCAACGCAGCGCATCCGGTAGATCCGCTCTTCGATTGGCGCCAATTTCAGTAAGGCATCAATATCAATCGTCATGGGCTTTTTAACTAAGCCATCAATCGTAACTGTCCATGGATTGGTCTTGAGGGATCCAGCACGGCGGGCAGGATCACCCTTGTCCATACCAAACTCATAGAAATTATTGTAGGTCGTGACTTCTTTGTATTCTGAAAGAGTCTCTTTAGTGGAGTATGGTGACTCGATCACATTCTTGAATTTAACGGCATCGGGATTGCTTGCAATCGCCTCGCGTGAGAACCATGGCGCCAATGCCATGCCCATACCGCCTGCAGCAGCAAAGCGAATGAATGAACGGCGGTTCTCAAAAATAGACTTTGGCGTAATGTCACTGGCTTGAATAGTGGGATCGTGAAATGGTTTCATGCTTAAACCTTTATTTTAAATGGCGTGAAATTGGTGTGGGTGTCGTAGTAATCTTCATTTTCTTTTTTCTTCAAAAATCCAACCACCGCATACGTCAGGGGCGTCGCTAAGACCTCCCACAGGGTTTTTAGAACATATTGGGCTAAGGCCACCTGAATAATCTGACTGGTTGACCAAATGCCATAAAACGCAATCACATAAAAAAGGCTGGAATCAACCAACTCCCCAACTGCAGTAGAGCCAATCGTACGCGTCCATAAATGCTTGCCTTGGGTAAAAATTTTCATCTTCGCCATGACGTAGCTATTGGATAAGCTACCGCACCAGAAAGCAATCATCGATCCTAATGCAATCCGCCAGGAATTTCCAAATACTGTCTCCAGTCCACTCTGGTAACTGGCCATATGGGATCCTGGTGCGACAGGCAATGCAATTACCACTTGCGCCATCAGGGCGGCAAATGCGAGCGCAGCAAACCCCACCCACACTGCCCTGCGATCATGGGCATACCCATAGACTTCGGTCATGATGTCGCCAAAAAAATAGGCAATCGGGAAAAACAAAATACCGGCACCAAAAATGACCGTGCCAAATAATGGCAAATCCAGCGTGGCTACCTTACCAGCGCCAATGAAATTACTACACAGCAACACCACTACAAAAGCGGCAAGCAATAAATCGTAATAACGGTGGCGGCGTTGCATGGGTTTTGGGTGGGTACTAACAGCAGGTTTAGGCTAAAAGTTGGATAATCAATAGGATAGCTGGATTTAACAAAAACCACAGGAAATGCCGATAGATGAGTAAGCCAATTTTTCACTGGGAAGACCCTTTAATGCTGGACACCCAGCTCAGCAGCGAAGAGCGTATGGTTCGAGATGCCGCCTTTGAATATGCCCAGGGAAGCTTGGCCCCGCGGGTGCATGACGCCTTTCGCAATGAATCGACGGATCCCGCTATCTTCCGT
>CAMDKY010000011.1 GCA_945901245.1 Polynucleobacter meluiroseus
CGCGAAACAAAAAAGAAAAAAGTATTAACGGTTTCGTGTGACGTCTATCGTCCTGCCGCGATTGAGCAATTAGAAACCGTTAGTAAATTGGTTGGGGTGGAGTGCTTCCCCAGCAATACCAGTCAAAAGCCAGTGGACATAGCCAACAATGCCCTCGACTGGGCACGGCGCCACTACTTTGATGTGCTGATTGTGGATACCGCCGGTCGCTTGGGTATTGATGAAGCTCTGATGCGGGAGATTGCGCAGTTGCACAGCGCTGTCAAGCCTATCGAGACTCTCTTTGTGGTCGATGCAATGCTGGGTCAAGACGCCGTCAACACGGCCAAGGCATTCCACGAGGCGCTTCCATTGAGCGGTGTAGTGCTCACCAAACTCGATGGCGATTCCCGCGGCGGTGCTGCCCTCTCAGTTCGTCATGTCACCGGGGTACCACTGAAGTTCATCGGCGTCGCCGAGAAGATGGATGGTCTAGAACCATTTGATGCCGAGCGCATGGCCAACCGCATTTTGGGTATGGGCGATATTCTGGCTTTGGTAGAACAAGCCCATCAAAACATCGACGTTGCCAAAGCCGAAAAGCTCGCCGCAAAGATGCAAAAAGGCGGATTTGATCTAGCGGATTTTCGGGATCAGATTTCTCAAATGCAGCAAATGGGCGGTATGGCCAATATGATGGATAAATTACCCAGCCATATGACGCAAAACGCCGGCAAGATCAATATGAGTCAAGCGGATCTGCAAATTAAACGCATGCGCGGCATCATCGACAGCATGACGGTTCAGGAGCGCAGCAAGCCTGAGCTACTGAAAGCAAGTCGTAAGCGCCGCATTGCGGCAGGTGCCGGTGTTCAAGTGCAAGAAGTCAATCGCATGCTCGCGCAGTTTGAGCAAATGCAAACCATGATGAAGCAATTTAAGGGCGGCAAGATGGCCCGCATGATGGGCTCGATGGCAGCGCGTGGCGCGGCTAAAGGGCTTGGCGGCCTATTTAAAAAATAGCCGCACTATCCACACACTGCCCACGTACTGCCCATTAATTAATTAGGCGATCGCTTGCTTGGCTGCTTGAACAGTAGCAATGACATGTTCTTTAATGGCTGCAAGCGAAATATTCTGCGCGGCACTTTCAGTGCGCCCCTGAAACTCGACCTGCCCCTCTTTCAGTCCGCGCTCACCAATCACCACGCGGTAAGGCACACCAATCAGCTCCCAGTCCGCAAACATCGCACCCGGGCGCTCACCGCGGTTATCCAGCACCACGTCAACGCCTGCAAGCACAAGTGCGTCGTGCAAGGCGTCGGCCTCCGCTTTGACGGCTTCCGACTTATCGTAGCCCACCGGGCAAATGACGACCTCAAATGGCGCCATCGAAATCGGCCAGACAATACCCCGATCATCATGGCCCTGTTCAATTGCTGCCCCAAGCAAACGCGTTACGCCAATCCCATAGCAACCCATCACCATCGGTTGTGCTTTACCGTTCTCATCCAAATAGGTGCAACGCATTGCTTCGGAGTAGCGCGTACCCAATTGAAAGACGTGTCCCACTTCAATGCCGCGGCAAATTTCGACAACACCTTTGCCATCGGGCGACGGATCGCCGGCGACGGCATTTCGAATGTCGGCAACCTGCGGCAAGGGCAAGTCACGCTCCCAGTTCACACCCGTCAAATGAAATCCAGTAGCGTTCGCGCCGCAGACAAAGTCACTCATATTGGCTACGGTGCGATCAGCGATGATGACGACATCGGAGCGAACACCAACCGGACCCAAGGAGCCTGGGCTCGCATTGCATACGGCGGCGATTTCTGCCTCGCTGGCAAAACGGGATTCGGCTAGGCCAGGAATTTTGCTCAGCTTGATTTCATTTAACTCGTGATCACCGCGCAGCAAGAGCATGAAGAGTTTGGCTGGGCCTTTCTCTTGATCCACTGCAAAAACCAAAGTCTTCACGGTTTGCTCGAGCGGAAGGGACAAGAACTGCGCGACTTGATCGCAGCGCGTTTGATCGGGTGTTGCCACCTTTTGCATTGCGACCGTTGGCGCAGCGCGAACGGATATTAATGAAACCGACTCCGCAGCTTCTAAATTGGCTGCGTAATCGGAGTTAGGGCAATACACAATGGCATCTTCACCGGTATCGGCAATCACATGAAATTCTTGGCTGCCTGAGCCGCCAATCGCACCATTGTCCGCCGTAACAGCTCTGAACACCAAACCCATGCGCTCAAAAATACGGATGTAAGCGTCAAACATCAGCTGATATGACTGCGTAAGGCCTGCTGCATCGCGATCAAAGGAATAGGCATCCTTCATGCTGAACTCACGGCCGCGCATGATGCCAAAACGGGGGCGGCGCTCATCGCGAAACTTGGTCTGAATCTGATAGAAGTTCACTGGTAACTGCTTGTAACTGCGGATTTCATTGCGAGCCAAATCGGTCACTACCTCTTCGGAGGTAGGCTGTATTAAAAAATCGCGCTCATGCCGATCTTTAATTCGGAGTAATTCAGGGCCCATCTTTTCCCAACGGCCCGTTTCTTGCCACAGCTCTGCTGGCTGAATCATGGGCATGAGTAGTTCAATCGCACCCGCTCGGTTCATTTCTTCGCGAATGATATTTTCCACCTTGCGAATCACCTTTAAACCCAGTGGCAGGTAGTTGTAAATCCCAGCACTCAACTTCCGAATCAGGCCAGCACGCACCATGAGTTGATGCGAGACCACCTCAGCGTCTGAAGGGGCTTCTTTAAGGGTCGCGAGAAAGGTTTGTGTGGCTTTCATGTATAGATATAATCAATTCATTGATTTTAAAGGATTCGAAGCGCGATTATGCTCGACCGTGAAGGGTATCGACCCAATGTCGGCATTGTCCTCCTTAACGGCTCCAATGAGGTTTTCTGGGGAAAACGCGTTGGGCAGCATTCGTGGCAGTTCCCTCAGGGCGGGATTCAGCATGGTGAAAGCCCAGAAGAGGCCATGTACCGCGAGTTGCACGAAGAGGTTGGCTTGCTACCACACCATGTCCAGATAATTGGACGGACCAGGGACTGGCTTCGCTATGATGTCCCAGAGGAGTTTTTGCGCCGTCAAACTGCTAGCCGCATGCAACGGGCCAGCTACCGAGGTCAAAAGCAGATTTGGTTTTTACTGCGCCTGACTGGGCAGGATAGCGACATTCACCTGCGCGCTACCGAGCACCCTGAGTTTGATGCCTGGCGCTGGCATCCCTATTGGATTGAGCTCGATACCGTAGTGGATTTTAAGCGCGAGGTGTATGAATTGGCTTTATCCGAACTGGCGCGCTACCTGACCCGTAATCTGAAATTACAACAACTCGTTTGGGGGGTGCCCCTCGACCTTGCACAGCACGTTCGACACCACGACTCAGATGCCCCATCCAACTAAAGCAGTCCTTTTTTAGGCAAAGCCCATGCATACCCCCACTATTACGCGTTCGCGCTTATTTGTCTATGCAGGTTGCTTGCTGGTTTCGGTAAGCATCGTAAGCTGCTCTGGTGACCCTCTGGTCAGCGGCGTTGATCCCTATGCCCCCACGGTTTTTAAGGAAGGCAATACCAGCATGCCGCTGGTTCCACCCAATCCCAAAACCCTACTGCCATTTTATGTATCGGAAACCACGATCTTTAAGTTTGCCATCGATACTCAATCGATCTTGATTGGCAATGACGGTGTCACGCGCTATATGGTGCAAATCACCAGCCCCAGCGGATCAAAACAAACCCAATACGAAGGCATTCGCTGCGATTCCTTTCAAGCCCGTCTTTATGGGACGTATGAGGCCAATTCAGGTTGGCGCGAAAACCCCCTAGGTGGCTGGGCTACGATCAAAGACAACATCCCCAATCGCTATCAAGCCGCTTTAGCGCAAGGCGCCATTTGCAATTTATCCAGTCAAGATAAAAGTATCAAATCGGTACTCAGATCACTTAACCCCAATAGTTTTATTGGCGGAAATCAAGTCCCTGATTTACCAGGTAATTAGACAATATCGACCTATTGCTGCGGGCTAAGGCAAGACCCAATTTGTTCGCCAGCAAATAGTCGGGTTAGCGCCCCTGGCTCATGACCCGATGCAATCACCGTCGTTGTGCCCGTTGCAGCAGCAGTTTTAGCAGCCAGGACTTTTGTCAGCATGCCACCTTTGCTGAGCGCGCTTCCAGCGCCGCCCGCCATCGTCTCTAAATTCGGATCACCAGATATGGCATTGGCAACGAGGCTTGCGCTGGTGTCTTTTCTGGGATCAGCCGTGTAGAGGCCGCCTTGGTCCGTCAAGATCACCAGGGCATCTGCACATACTAAGTTGGCGACTAATGCTGCAAGATGATCGTTATCCCCAAACTTAATCTCATCGGTCACGACCGTATCGTTTTCATTAATGATAGGCACCACACCCAATTGCAGCAAAGTAGTGAGTGTTGCCTTGGCATTCGCATTGCGCTCGCTATTCGCTAAATCGGCATTAGTGAGTAAGACTTGGGCACTACGCAAACCAAAACGGGCAAAGGAACTTTCATATACCTGTACTAGGCCCATTTGACCCACTGCAGCGGCAGCCTGTAACTGATGAATTTCAGTGGGGCGCTGTATCCATGCAAGGCGCTGCATCCCTTCAGCAATTGCACCAGAACTCACCATCAAGACCTCGCAGCCCGATTTTTGCAAGCCAGCGACTTGTTCTGCCCAATTGGCGATGGCTGCGTGATCCAAGCCTTCACCATTGTTGGTAACCAAGCTAGAGCCCACCTTCACCACAATCCGTTTTGCGTTCTGTATTCCCATGTACATCTCAATCGTATTGTTTATTCCAAATTAATCTTCAGCGTCCATCACCTTGCGTGCACGCTCATCATCGTTGCCTTGATAGCGCGGATCAATTGCGCGCTCCTCTGCCGCATCGTGCTCACGACGTACCGAATCTAAGTAATCTTGCAAGGCATAGCAGAGCTTTTCACAACCGAGACCAGTCAAGGCTGAAATCTCAAAGACGGGGCCCTTCCATTTGAAGCGCTTAATGAAGTCTTTTACCTTTGCGGCACGCTCATCCTCTGGGATCATGTCGATCTTATTGAGCACCAACCAACGCGGCTTTTCAGCCAAAGCCTCATCGTATTTATGCAATTCATTGACGATCGCTTTTGCATCGGCAACGTTATCCACACCTTCATCAAAAGGTGCCAGATCAACCATGTGCAACAAAACACCCGTACGCTGTAAATGGCGTAAGAATCGATGGCCTAAACCAGCGCCTTCTGCTGCGCCCTCAATCAAACCCGGAATGTCGGCAATCACAAAGCTACGCTCTTGCCCCACGCGCACCACCCCTAAATTCGGATGCAAGGTCGTGAACGGATAGTCAGCAATTTTTGGTCTGGCGTTCGATACCGCAGTAATCAAAGTGGATTTGCCGGCATTGGGCATGCCCAGTAGACCCACATCGGCCAGCACCTTTAACTCGAGCTTGAGCTTGCGACGGTCCCCTGGCTTTCCATTGGTCTTTTGCCGCGGCGCGCGATTCGTACTGCTCTTAAAGTGAATGTTGCCCCAGCCACCAACACCGCCCTCGGCCAAGCAGAGGCGCTCACCATGGGTAGTCAGGTCGGCAATTAAGTCACCGGTATCAAAATCAGAAATGATGGTGCCTACCGGCATGCGTAATTCAATATCGATGCCAGCCCGGCCATAGCAATCGGCACCGCGCCCTGGCTCACCATTTTTAGCGGTGTGGGTTTTGGCATAACGATAATCAATCAAGGTATTTATGTTGCGATCAGCGACTGCATAGACACTGCCACCGCGCCCGCCATCGCCGCCATCAGGCCCACCAAACTCGATGAACTTTTCTCGGCGCATGGAAGCACTGCCGGCGCCACCGTCGCCAGCAATTACTTCGATTCGAGCTTCGTCAATAAATTTCATGAATAAAAAAGGCCTCGCTGTGCGAGGCCTGTTCCTAAGAGTTAAATTTCGGTGTTACGTTCAGAAATTAAACGGCCTCAGTCAGGCTGCCTTATGAACGAGGCAATACCGAAACTTGGGCCTTATTCAAAGCGCCTTTAACACCAAACTGCACTTGACCATCGATTAATGCAAATAGAGTGTGGTCTTTACCAATGCCAACGTTTGCGCCAGGATGAACCTTGGTGCCACGTTGACGAATGATGATGCTGCCAGCATTAATGTGCTCGCCACCAAATACTTTCACGCCTAAGCGTTTCGATTCTGAGTCGCGGCCATTTCGTGTTGAGCCGCCGCCTTTTTTCTGTGCCATTGTTCTTCTCCTGCTATTTCAGCGTGTGCCTAGTTAGGCCTTGATCGTATTAATCAAAATTTCAGTGAAATTCTGACGATGACCTTGGTGTTTTTGATAGTGCTTGCGCCGGCGCATCTTAAAGATTTTCACTTTGTCGTGACGTCCTTGGGAGATGACAGTGGCCATCACAGCGGCACCATTAACCAGTGGATCACCCAACTTGAGTGAAGCGCCCTCGCCTACGGCGAGAACTTGGTCTAAGGTAATTTCGCTGCCGATATCCGCTGGTATCTGTTCTATTTTCAATTTTTCACCAGCAGCAACTTTATACTGTTTGCCACCGGTTTTTATGACCGCGTACATGGTTTGAAACCTCAAATTAATGAAACATTGAAGCTAATCCACACGGACTAGCTGAGCCGATTATTATATCTTGCATGAGTACCACTGTCAAAACTCCTGATCTGGGTGCCATTTTGGCCCCCATAGCCCCTGATTTAAAGGCTCTAGACGAGGTTATTAAGTGCCGTTTGGCCTCTGAAGTGGCCTTAATTGACCAGATTTCAGGCTATATCATCCAATCCGGCGGGAAGCGGGTACGCCCTGCCTTGCTGATTTTGGTCGCCAAAGCCCTCTCCAGCGACCGAGAAATCCCCCATGTGCTGGATTTAGCCGCTGTCGTCGAATTTATTCACACCGCCACCCTCTTGCACGACGATGTCGTTGATGAATCCACCCTGCGCCGTGGGCGTGAGACTGCCAATGCGGCCTTTGGTAACGCTGCCAGTGTGCTCGTAGGGGATTTCTTGTACTCCCGGGCATTCCAAATGATGGTGGAGCCTAACGACATTCGGATCATGCAGATTTTGTCCGACGCCACCAATACGATCGCCGAGGGTGAGGTATTGCAGCTCCTGAACATGAATGACCCCGAAGTAGATGAATCGAGCTACCTTCAAGTGATTCGCTATAAAACCGCCAAATTGTTTGAGGCTTCCAGTGAGTTGGGCGCTATTTTGGCTGGCGCGAGCAATAGCGAGCGCGAACTCGCTGCTGCTTTTGGTCGCCACATTGGCACCGCATTTCAGCTGATGGACGATTTACTCGACTACACCGCTAGCCCTGAACAAATGGGCAAAAACGCCGGGGACGATCTGCGCGAGGGTAAGCCAACACTCCCTTTAATTTACTTATTGGAAAACGGCAATTCGGAGGAGCAGTTTTTAGTGCGCTCAGCCATTATGCAAAATACCGATCTTCCAGAAGACGTATTCGAGCAAATTCTGACTGCGGTCCAGGGCTCTGGCGCACTGGAATACACCCAACTGGCTGCCAAACGCGAAGCAGACCTGGCGCTTGGCAATATCAAAGCCTTCCCAAAGAATGCTGCTACAGACTCCCTGATTGCACTATGCGAATACTCTCTTGCAAGGCAAATGTAGCCTGCTTTAGCTCCTTTTCCAGGCAGCACTAGTCAGATAAAATAGTTTTACTAGCATCGCCATAGAGCAATATAAAACGGAATGTAGCGCAGCCTGGTAGCGCACCTCGTTCGGGACGAGGGGGTCGGAGGTTCGAATCCTCTCATTCCGACCACATCTCCTAGATTGATTTACTTGCCCACCGTTTTTAATCGCAAGGCTTTGGCCGTCTCACGCACTGCCTCTGCCTCGGCTTTCAAACGCACTACCTCCTCAGGAGACAAGCACTCAATATTCGAGTAGTCGAGCTTCCAGCTCGGATCCTCACTCCAGATGAGGGGGGACTGCATCGTGGTTCGGGGTCCGACTGCCGACTCCAATAAACGCAATGCCAACTCAAAATTAGTAGCGCGCGACTCTGGATCATTTGGTCTTGCCGCCGCATTACCCAAAGGAAAATCACTAAACAGCATTCGCGGCACACCACAGTACTCGACAATGTCTTTTGCGCTCGCCATCACGACAGTGGATATGCCTGCAGACTCTAAGGCCCTGGCCAACAGACTTTGGGATTGATGGCAGATCGGACAGTTGGGGATCAATACCGCAACATCGACCGCATCTGCTTGGCACATGGCAATGATGGCGGGCGCATCCATCTCGAGGGTATGGCGCTGGCTACGATTACTGGGTAATCCATAAAAACGGGGCGAGAGCGATGCAATTCGGCCCGATTGCTGGGCAGCATGCGCCGCCTCATAAGGAAACCAGCATTCACTATCGCTCATATTGGCGTGCTTGCGATCAATCCCAACATGCGCGATGCGCAAATCCGGCTTACTGGCCATTGATGCTGCATAAGGCTCATAAAACTTTGCATTCGCGTTGTATGCTGCGCCTGCACCTTGGGGACCCTTATCTGCCTGATGAGGCGCTGCCGTTGTCACCAAGGCCAACCTGGATGCGCTTAGTAGTTTCTTGAGTGGTGTAAATGGTGCGTCGATGTAATGCGCCCAGACATAGGGGTTTTCATAGCCTAAGCCTAAGTAGTAGCTGCGGGTCCGCAACATGTAACGCACAGGTTGATCGAATTCCGGGGCAAAACGGATTTCAGCTGGAACCGCAGACTGGGACATAACCGATCCTTGATAAGATAGAACGCATTCAATACTGAAAACAAGAGGAATTCATTATGACGCAATGGGTACGCTATCAGCACCAAGGTCAGATTGGCTTTGGGCAAGTTCAGAATAATCAAATCACGGTATATAGCGGCGACTTGTTTTGCAATCCCACCCCAAGCGGCGCCACACTTAAGCTGTCCGATGTCGTGATTGATATTCCCTGCGTGCCAACGAAGATGGTTGCGCTCGTTGATAACTTCCACGCCCTGGTGACCAAGCTGGAGCATGCAGTACCAGCAGAGCCACTGTATTTCTTGAAATCCAATAGCTCATTTCTGGCTGCCAACCAAACCATTCGTATGCCCAAATCCTACTCTGGCAAAGTGGTGTACGAAGGCGAAATCGGTATTGTGATTGGGCGGCGCTGCCAACGCATTAGTGAGGCTGAAGCTGCTTCTGCTATTTTTGGCTACACCTGCATTAATGACGTCACCGCCATTGAAATCCTCAACCGTGATCCCGGCTATGCACAGTGGACTCGCTCCAAGAGCTTTGATACCTTTGGTGTCTTTGGTCCCTACATCACCACTGGCATCGACCCAAGCCAGTTGCACATTAAAACCATCTTGAACGATCAGGAGCGTCAAAATTATCCCGTAGCCGATATGATTTTCCAGCCCGCCAAATTGGTGAGCTTGATTTCCCACGACATCACCCTAGAAGTCGGTGACATCATTGCCTGCGGTACCTCGGTTGGCGTTGGCTCGATGAAGCCTGGAAGCAAGGTCAGCATCGTGATTGATGGTGTTGGGCAACTCGACAATACATTTGAGTAACTGCATTTAAGGTGGCTGCCCATCTAAGGACTGCACAGCCTATTAAAAAACCTCAAGGCACTGCTGCTTTGAGGTTTTTTCTTGACTACTAAATGAAGTCTATGCGACTTTAGTGCTCCACATCACTCCATCACCAGCACTTAATATCCTGCCGCAAATGGCAAAGCCAAACTGCCATTAGAAGCTTGGACGTTTTCATCAAGTACTTTGGTTAGTGCAAAAACCGTACTAAGGCATGGTGTTGGGATCTTGGTGATCTGGCCGAGCTCGATAACCGATCCGAGTAAGGCATCAATTTCGAGTGAGCGACCCGCTTCTAAATCCTGCAGCATAGAGGTTTTATGCTTACCGACTTTTTCTGCGCCGCCAATCCGGCGCTCGATATCTACCCGGAAGGTAACGCCGAGCTTTTCTCCAATGGTTTGCGCCTCGGCCATCATGTTGCGTGCCAAATCTTTGGTTAGCGGATGCTGACAGATTCCCTCGAGGTGACCATGGGTTAAAGCGCTGATCGGATTGAAGGTCATATTGCCCCAGAGTTTGAGCCAAATCTCGGCACGGATGTCTTCTAGAATCGGTGACTTAAAACCAGCAGCAGCCATCAACTCCGAAACCATCTTGGCACGCTCCGATACCGAACCATCGAGTTCACCAATGGGAAAGCGTGTGCCTTCGACGTGGCGAATCACCCCAGGGGCTTGCGTAAATGTAGCGGGATACACCACGCAACCCAGAATATTATTGGGATTAATCGTGCGCATGATGAGGCCGCCGGCGTCTACTGTCTCAACTGAGTGATCCTGGTACTCACCAGGCAACTTTTGAAAGTACCACCACGGAATGCCGTTTTGCATCGGAATCAAGATCGTATCGGGACCCATAATGGATGCCATGTCGTCGACGACAGGCTCGACTTGGTGGGCCTTGACCGCCAAAATAATGATGTCGGGCTTACCAGCATCGGTAATCTTTTCAACTGCGGTAACGTTAGCGTGCAAGGGCTCCGGCTCTTCATTGGTAATCAGGGCTAAACCCCTTTCCTGAATTGCTTTTAATGTGGCTCCTCGGGCAACCACCGTTACATCATTACCAGCCCTTGCCAGCATGACAGCCAAATAGCCGCCAATCGCTCCGCCTCCGCCGATTACACAGATTTTCATAACTACTCCATAAGAATAAGAAATTTTTCATACTACCTATCGCAAGCAACTTCCGCTGTGAGATCAGGCAGTGCAGATCAATCGCAGCGAAATACTCATTATTCGGGCCCGTATCTAGGGTGAACGCAACGCAGAACGGGGAACTAAACCACCGAGCAGCATTCCTGCAACGCTGGCCAAGAGTCCCGCCAGTTGCGGCGGTAAAGTCGCTCCAGGAGCTAATATCTCAGCCCCAATCCAAACTGTCAAGCCAAAAACAACGGCCAGCAGACCGCCGAGGGAGTTCGCCTTCGACCAGTAAATTCCGAAGGCAAGGGGTACAAATGCAGCAACTAAGGTTACTTTATAGGCACTTTCGACCATATGAAAAATGGATAGCTTGGAATTCATGGCAAACAAAGTGACTGCGATCGTAAAAAACAGTACAGTAATGCGCATGATTTTCAATAGCTCTTGGTCACTTAAGTCCTTATAAAACCCGCGTACGATATTTTCGGCGAAGCTGACCGAGGGGGCTAATAATGTTGCACTTGCACAACTTTTAATCGCAGAGAGTAAAGCGCCAAAGAACATGATTTGGGCAAATACAGGTGCGTGCTCCATTATCAGTTTGGGCAGAATCATTTGGGAATCGGTATTAATGTAGCGATCGACTAAGGCGGGGTCTATTAAGGTTGCCGAGTAGGTCAAGTACATGGGGACAAATGCAAATACAAAATACAAAATGCCGCCCAAAATGGATGCCTGTACAGCGATGCTGACGTTTTTGGAAGAACTAATCCGTTGAAACACATCCTGCTGGGGTATCGATCCCAACATCATGGTGCACAGGGCCGCCGTGAATCCCAAAATGGCTACCAAATTCATATCAGGCCAAAAGGAGAACTTGCCCGCTGCGGCAGCATGCTCAATCACCATCGTAAAGCCGCCGGTCATAGAGGTCATTTCACCACTGATGTAGAGCATTCCAATGACGATCACGATCATCTGCACAAAGTCGGTAATCGCCACCGACCACATGCCGCCAAAGAGGGTGTAAACCAATACGCTGCATGCCCCAATAATCATGCCTAGGTCTTGCGAAATGGCACCATCCGACACTACGTTAAAGACTAGGCCAAGCGCTTTAATTTGCGCAGCAACCCAACCCAAATAGGAGGCGACGATGCATAAAGTGACCAGCACCTCAACTGTACGTCCATACTTTTCACGAAAGAAATCGCCAATCGTCAACATCCGGCGGTTATAGAGGTGCTTGGCGAAAAAGAGACCGACTAAAATCAAACATAGGGCTGTGCCGAATGGATCGGCAACGACGCCGCCCAACCCTTCTTTAATGAATTCAGCTGGAATACCCAAAACCGCCTCGGAACCAAACCAAGTTGCAAACACCATGGCAGTGACTATGGGCAGGGGGAGGCTATGGCCTGCTGCAGCAAAATCGGCAGTATTTTTGACGCGCATAGCAGCCCAAAGGCCGATGCCAACCGAGATTACCCAATAGATGACAACAAACCAAATCAGCACGGTAAATCGACCTCTTCCATAATTTGCACAAATTATATGACCTTGTTACTTATGGCAAATAGGTTTTTTGTCACCGATTGGGGCACGCCTGTCTGACATAATTCCAGCATGAGCAAGGCGCATCCCCAATCCATGACCGACATGGCTTACCAGCAGTCCATTTTGGGGGCAGTTTCTAGAACCTTTGCCCTGACCATCCCTTTGTTGCCCAAAAGCCTGGAAGTCGTCATTGGCAACACCTACTTACTATGCCGCATCATTGATACGATTGAAGATGCACCCACCCTCCAAATTGAAGAAAAGCGGGTTTTGTCTTCCTTGTTTCTGGATGCCGTTTTAGGCAAGCAAGCGGTTGATGCATTTGTGATCCCTTGCCTACGTGCGCTGGAAGGGCATTGCAACGCAGACGAGCGCGACTTGATTGCGAATACCCCAACGGTACTACGCATTTTTCATGGCTTTAATGCAAACGAACAGGCTGCAATTAGCCGCTGCGTTGAAATCATGTCGAACGGCATGCTGCGTTTTCATGACAAGCAAACCTTAGCGGGTTTGCGCGACCTGCCTGAATTTGAAGAGTACTGTTATGTAGTGGCAGGCGTCGTTGGTGAAATGCTCACCAGCGTCTTTGCCATGCACTCACCGGCCTTTGCTCGGGCGATTGCAGGACGCGAGTCCCTGGCAATTGGCTTTGGTCAAGCCTTGCAGATGACCAATATTATGAAAGACTCACCTGAAGACAGCGCGCGAGGCGTGTCTTGGAAACCCCAAGGCTACAGCCAACTAGCCTTGCTCGCCATTGCTGACCAGAAGTTAGCAGAAGCAATGGACTACATACGTCTGATTCCGTCAGATGAGGTGGGCATTCGGCGCTTTTGCTTTTTAGCCCTTGGATTAGCTGTGCTCACGCTCAGTAAGATTGCCGATCGAAACCATTTTTCTCGGGGGAATGATGTCAAACTGTCCCGAAAAACGGTCTGGCTCTTTTACTACTTCACATTACTTGCTGCGCGCTCTGATTATTTGATGCAGCTGTTCTGCACTATTGCCGGAAAACCAATCAAACGCGCGCTTCGTGATTGAGAAGCCACAACTTAATATCCCGATAGAGGCCGGGAGAATCCTGCCCCATAAAGCCACCTAAGCTTGCTTTCGCAACAACCCGATGACAGGGAATAACTAAGGGGAACGGATTCGCGCCGCAAGCACTGCCAACTGCCCGCGCACCGGAATGTAAATGGCTTGCAATCGTTCCATAGGTGATTCTTTCACCGCATTGCAACTGCGCGACCGCATGCCATACTCTCTGCTGAAAACCAGTACCTTGGGGTTTCAGGGGTAAATCAAATACCGCACTAGGGTCGGCAAAATAAGCGCCACATTGTTGCGCTACCAACGCTGCTAAATCATTCTCTGGCACCTTATGGGTTGCCGATGCAGCTAAATATGAGATCCGCGACACCATCAAACTTCCTTCGACAAGCTCAGTAGTTATGCCAAGGCATCCAAACGGCGCAGCAATCACGCAACGGTTGGAGCTGGAGTAGGGTTGCGAACGAAATCGTGTTTGTCTCATGGCAATGATCGATATTAGCTGACACGCAAATCAATCCAATCTGATATTACCAACAGGGTGAAGTCACTACAGTAAAGCAAACCGCATTGCATCCATAAATTCAAGCTTCTCCCCTACTTCCATATTGTCACAAGGTACTGTATTCATTGACTACCCCACACGATGACTTCACCATTATTCGAGCATGGCAAGCCATTGTTAGCGAAGCAATTCATGCACGTGCCACCGATATTCACGTAGAGGCGCATGAACATAAAACCACTATCCGCATCCGAGTCGATGGTGAATTACGAACACTTCAAACCCCAATCGAGCTTGAACACGAACGTGTAATAGCCCGCATTAAGGTACTTGCCCGATTGGATATTGCCGAACAACGCACTCCGCAAGATGGCAGGCTAGCGGTCGGGCTCAATTACACCCGCCCGGATGTGGATTGCCGCGTATCTATATTACCTACGCTCTATGGTGAAAAAGCAGTACTGCGCTTGCTGCCATCGCTAAATAAAGACTTGGATTTAAATTTACTCGGCTTGCACCCAGAACAACTGGCGCACCTAAAAGATGCCATTGAGCAGCCCGACGGCTTAATTCTGGTTACAGGACCTACCGGTAGCGGCAAAACACGAACGCTGTATAGCTGTTTAAACCAACTTAATACCAGCGGCCAAAATGTATGCACGATCGAGGATCCAATTGAGATCCGTCTTGCAGGCGTGAACCAGATTGCTTACCACCCAAAAGCGGGCTTGGATTTCAATAGCATTATTCGTGCTTTATTACGACAGGATCCTGATGTCATCCTGATTGGGGAAATCCGTGATGCGATGACTGCTGAATTAGCGATGCAGGCAGCGCAGACAGGCCATTTAGTATTGAGCAGCTTGCATACGCGTAGTGCGATTGCGAGTATCCAACGCCTGCGCAGCTTAGGTGTGGCCGGTGATGTTTTACGCGCCTGCCTGCGTTGCATCAGTTCGCAGCGGCTAGTACGACAGATTTGTTCTGCATGCCAAGCCGCGGCATTCACGGAGGCCTGCCAACAGTGCGGCGGATCAGGCTTGTTTGAGCGCATCGGCATACATGAAGTACTGCCATTTACTAACGCCATTGCCAGTGCATTTGAGAGTCATGCAAATGTCGCCGACTTCACTCGCTACGTTCAGCAAACCGGCTTTCACGATATGCGTTCTGCTGGCATGCGCCATGTTAAGAATCAGCGCATAACCTTGACTGAGCTGCAAACCCAACTGGGCTCCTGGAATTCGTAATGGCCATCAACAAACAGGCGCAGTTGCATTTTGTTGATCGTATGCTCGTTTTACTCGATGCTGGATTGCCATTATTAGAAAGTATTACATTCATTCATCAATCTGCTTCGCCGGCATGGCAAAAAATAACGGCCTCAATTGCACACCATTTATCGCAGGGTGAACGATTCTCCAGCTGCCTATCGCTACAGCACACCATTTTTGATCCCGCATTGATTGGCTTAATACGGGTAAGCGAGGAATCCGGTGATATTACCCTTGCCCTCAAAACCATCCAACAGCAACTGCATTCTCAGATTGCATTGCATCGCCAAATACAACATGCCTTAGCCTACCCCGTGATTACACTGACTACAGCATGTCTGCTAATGCTTGCTATGCTGGTGTGGGTGATTCCCGTATTCAGTGAAGTATTTGCACACTTTAATGCGACCTTGCCTTGGTTAACCCAATTGCTTCTCAGTGCATCAGAGCAATTCACAATCTACTTTCCTGTTATTGCAATTGGACTGACCGTATGTGTAAGTAGTCTATCTTTGCTTTGGCTGCGGCATCAAGGCTTCCAGCAGCTCAGCGATCGGTATGTATTTCATATTCCAGTGATTGGTAATTTATTGCGCCAATCTGCTTTGGCCAATTGGTGTCGTAGCCTAGGGTATTTAATGCAGGCTGGTTTACCTGCACTAGAGGCAATTCGGATTACCGCGCAAACCTCCAATCAGTGGCTTTGCCATGACCTCAGCGCGCAAATATTTAAATCCCTCGCGCAAGGCTGGTCGTTTGGCGAAGCATTGCAACGCGCCGACCCACGGTGGCATTTTTTTGATCTGGAAACAGTACAGTTATTACAAATTGGCAGCGCCAGCGGCTCTTTGGCAACGATGCTCAGCAATCGTGCTAATGCCCTTGAAAAGCAGTTAACAAGTCAACTCAAGCTGTTAAGCCATAGCCTGGAACCTATACTTGTTGTATTCGTAGGACTTTTGATTGGCGGATTGGTCATAATCCTGTACTTACCTATTTTTAACTTGGGGCAAATTGTTTGACTGATCTTACTTTTCTTGCTGATGTCATACGCTATGGCTTAGTTTTGCCCTTGGCCTATGTGGCTTATGTGGATTTTCGAACGTTTCGGATTCCGGATGCCATCACCTTCCGGCTGATTGCTGGTGGTTTACTTTTCAATCTCTTTTTGGATATGCGCTTTTGTAGCCCCCAAGAGGCTATCTTGGGTGCAACATTTGGATTTGGATTCTTCTGGGGATTAAATTGGCTGTATCGCTACTTCAAAGGCCGCGATGGCCTTGGTATGGGCGATGCCAAATTACTGGCTGCCTTAGGTGCTTGGCTTGGCTGGCAAGCGCTGCCAGGGATCGTATTACTCGCCGCCCTCACCGGATTGCTGGGTGGACTAATTTGGCTGTATTTAAAAAAACAAGGCCATAGCCAAGCCTTTCCATTCGGACCCTTTTTGGCATTTGCTGGCATTATTTATCTGATATGGCCTCAACTCCTACGCATTCCGCTTTAATTAAACTCAAGGGGCAAATTCCGCTGATTGGATTAACCGGCGGAATCGGCTCTGGTAAATCAGTAGTGGCCAAGCGCTTGGCTGAGCTTGGGGCAACGGTAATCGATTCCGATCAAATTGCCCACGACATCACCGCCCCCAGCGGATCGGCCATCGCCGCCATCAAAGCCAGTTTTGGACCGGCTGCATTGGCGGCCGATGGATCCCTCGATCGACCCAAAATGCGCAGCCTTGTATTTGATGATCCTGCTGCACTGAAAACCCTGGAAGCCATAACCCACCCTTTGATCCAAGCAGAAACCGCTAGGCAAGCTGACTTGGCCCACCAGAGCGGTGCTTTGTATTTGGTTTTTGTGGTGCCGCTCCTGGTGGAATCGACTCATTGGTGCGACTTGATTGATCACCTTGTGGTGGTGGACTGCCCCCACGAGGTGCAAATTGCGCGTGTTATGCAGCGCAGCAATTTAAACTGCGCCCAGATTGAGCAAATTATCAATAAACAAGCATCGCGCCCTGATCGACTAGCTGCAGCGGATACCATTTTGGTTAACCAAGGGAGCCTAGAAGACCTCGTTCCAAAAATCGATGCTTTGCACCAATTGATTATCAAAAACGGGACTGAGCCTAGCAATTCCGCATAGAATAGAATCCGTGATTGTTTATGAATACCCCTTTAATGAGTTAGTCCGAAACATGCTCCGCCTGGAGTACTTGTTCGGGCGCTACACCCATTTTGCTAAATCCGACGACCCCGAGCTCCACCAGTGCGCCATTGCAACCCTATTTGAGTTAGGTGATATCGGCGCACGGGGTGATATCAAATCGCTCCTCTTAAAAGAGTTTGAACGGCAAAAGCAAGCGCTGCACGGCCTCAAGTCATCTACAAAAGTTGACCAGGTGGTATTAAGTCAAGCACTCGGCGAGATCGATGATGCATCTGCACATCTAAGTCAATCGCTGGGCAAACCTAATTCAGCTATTGCTGAAAATGAGTGGCTCAACGGCATTCGAACCCGCCTCTCGATTCCGGGAGGCACTAGCCCTATTGATCTACCAAACTTTCATGCCTGGAAATGCAGCGCACCTGGTGAGCGGCGTGCGTTGCTGCAGCATTTCATTGCGCCATTGTTGCCTTGGAATGAATCGTCCCAATTATTTTTGAAGTTACTGCGCCAATCGGGTGAATCACGCGATGCAGTTGCTCACCAGGGTGCATTTCAGCAAGCGCCCTCGGGCAAGGTCTACCAACTGATGCGCATTGGGGTTGAAGACGATTCCGTCTTTTCTGAAATCAGTGCGAACAAATACTTACTGTCCGTTCGTTTCTTAAAAAGCGAACGCGATAAGAAGCCGCATCCAGTCTTGGAAGATATTCCATTTAAGCTGACTTTGTGCCAGTTTTAATCTCGGCATAAAACTGCTTTAGTAGCTGAATCATTGGTAATGCAGCCGGCAGTAGCGGCTCTACAGTGAGCTGATCACCGTTTAAGTCTTGCCATACTAAGGCTTGGTTTTCCAGCCCAGCAGGCTCGCCATCCCACTCGCGAATAACACTGACATGAATGCGCACAAAAGCATGTGGATAGTCATGCTCAATCGTCATTAACTCGATGCCGTCCAGTATTGTGATTCCAAGCTCCTCTTGGAGTTCCCGTTGCAAAGCCTGAAAGTAGGTCTCACCAGCTTCGACTTTACCCCCCGGAAATTCCCAATAGCCCTCGTAAGGTTTACCAAGCGGTCGCTGACCCATCAAGAAGCGCTGCTGCGCATCCACCAGAATGCCGGCAGCTACCTCAGTAACTTGGCGCCGAACATCACTCATGCGTAATTAGGCGTGGGTACCGGCCCAGTGCTTTGCAAATTGCCAAGCAACTCGGCCAGAGCGGGATCCACGCTCCAAAGCCCATACCAAAGCCTGTGATTGAGCTGCTTCAATTTGCACATCACTCAAACCAAAATGCCTAAGCCAATGGGCCACGATAGCAAGGTACTCATCTTGCTTGGGCGGATAAAAAGAGAGCCAGAGACCAAAGCGCTCTGATAAAGATATTTTTTCTTCCACCACCTCGCCCGGATGAATTTCGCCATCGTCATCGTGGTGGTAGCTGAGATTGTCTTTCATGTACTCCGGCAATAAATGGCGGCGATTGGATGTCGCGTAAATCAGGATGTTATCGACCTGAGCCGATATCGAACCATCCAAGGCTGACTTCATTACTTTGTAACCCGACTCGCCATCCTCAAACGACAAATCATCGCAAAAGACAATGAATCGTTCGGGGCGCTCAGCCAATAACTCAGTGATATCAGCTAAATCGGCCAGGTGCTCTTTTTCAACCTCAACCAAGCGCAAGCCCTCTTTTGCAAATGCATGCAAACTCGCTTTAATTAATGAGGATTTTCCAGTACCGCGTGCGCCCGTCAAGAGGATATTATTCGCCGGTTTCTTTTGGATAAATTGCCGGGTATTTTCTTTAATAGCATCGCGCTGGCGATCAATGTGCTGTAAGTCATCGTAACTGATATCCGAAACGTGCTTTACGGGCTGAAGAAAACCAATGCTACCAAAAATACTGTCGCGTCGGCGCCACCGAAATGCTGTCGATGACTGCCACTGCGCCTCATCCAGAGGCTTTGGAAGAAATGTTTCTAAGTGGCTTAGTAGCCGATCTAATTTTTCATTCATGGGCTTAAGAGCGGTAATCGGCATTAATCGAGACGTAATCATGCGACAGATCACAGGTCCACATCGTCTGCTCGGCATTACCGCGACCCAAATCGATTTTGACGGCAATTTCGGCTGCTTGCATTACGCGCTTGCCATCTGCCTCTTGGTAGCTGGGATTACGCCCACCGTCTTTTGCAACCCAAACATCGCCAAGCCACAATTGCACTCTATTGACATCTAAATCAGCAATGCCAGCATAACCAATGGCTGCCAAAATACGACCCAAATTGGGATCGCTTGCAAAAAAAGCAGTCTTTACTAGAGGCGAGTGGGCAACCGCCTCAGCCACTAAACGGCACTCTTCGTTGGTCTTGCCGCCAATCACCTCAATCGAAATAAACTTGGTAGCACCCTCGCCATCGCGCACAATCATTTGGGCCAGCCGGCGAGCAAATGCAATGAGTGCAGTTCGCACAATCGGATAGCTCGCATCCTTCGTGCTTTGTATTGTGACTGGGGATATCCCGGTGGCCATCACAATAAATGAATCATTGGTGCTGGTATCGCCGTCAATCGTAATCGCATTAAACGACAGATCTGCCACCTCTTTGGTTAAGCTTTGCAATACATCTGGAGCAATCGCGGCATCCGTTGCAATAAAGCCCAGCATGGTTGCCATATTGGGATGAATCATGCCGGCACCCTTGCAAATACCGGTTAGTGTGATGAGCCCATCTGGCGCAATCACCACTTGCGACAGCGCCTTGGGCTGTATGTCGGTTGTCATGATCGCTTCTGCCGCATCAAACCAGGCATCGTCGTTTAGATTAGCAATGGCTCGTGGGAGCGCTGCGGTCAGCTTTGCAATCGGCAAGGGCTCAAGGATAACGCCCGTTGAAAATGGCAGCACTTGCTCTGGCTGTACATTCAGTGCCGCTGCCACAGCGCAGCAGGTTTCCAAGGCATCGCGCATCCCTTGCTCGCCTGTTCCCGCATTGGCGTTACCAGTATTAACTACCAGCGCCCGTATGCCGCTATTCGTTTCAGCAACCCAGTCCAAGTGTGCCCTACACAACTGTACTGGCGCAGCGCAAAAACGATTCTGCGTGAATACCCCAGCTACTTGCGTACCTGGACTCAGCGTAATCACTAAAACATCTTTGCGATTGGCTTTTTTAATACCAGCCTCGGCAATGCCTAGTTGCACACCAGCAACTGGGCTGAGCGCTGATCGTTCTGGCAGCGGAAGATTAACTGGCATGATTAGCTCAGGGCACCGTGGCAGGCTTTGTATTTTTTACCACTGCCACATGGGCACGGGTCATTTCGACCGACCTTAGGTCCAGAGCGAACTGGGGTAGGCGTAACTACGGCGGGCTTTTCATCGGCAACTGTATCGATACTTGCGTCTGCGTGCTGATATTGCACATCCTTAATCTGACTCATGTCTTCATTAATGGATTCAGAGGCAGCGTCCAACTCATCCGCAGTCCGAATTTTGACTGCCATAATGCTTTTCACAACGTCATTCTTAATGACATCCAAGAGTTCGCCATACAACTCAAATGCCTCTCGGCGGTATTCTTGTTTTGGATCCTTTTGTGCATAACCACGCAAATGAATACCTTGACGCAAATGATCTAAGGCAGCCAAATGCTCGCGCCAATGACTATCCAAGCTATACAACATCACGGAACGTTCAAATCCAGCAAAGGACTCTCGGCCAGACAGCTCTACCTTATCGTCGTATGCAGTTTTCGCAGCTGCAAGGACATGATCCACCACATCCTCGGCTTCAATGGAATCAGCTGACTGAACCAGGCCAGTCAAATCAACTCCAAGACCCCATTCATTGGCTAGGCTGTTTTCCAATCCCGTTAGATCCCATTGCTCTTCCATGGATTCGGCAGGAACATACAACTGACAGAAGTTGCGTAATGCATCATCGCGCAGGTTAGCAATTAAATCGCCAATGTCTTTGCTCTCCAATACTTCATTACGGAGACGGTAGGTTTCTTTACGCTGATCGTTGGCAACGTCATCGTACTGGAGCAGTTGCTTCCGAATATCAAAGTTACGGCCCTCAACCTTACGTTGTGCAGACTCAATCGAACGCGTTACCATGCCCGCCTCGATCGGCTCCCCTTCTGGCATCTTCAAGCGATCCATTACCGCACGAAGGCGATCGCCTGCAAAAATACGCAAGAGTGGATCATCTAAGGATAGGTAAAAGCGCGATGAGCCCGGATCGCCTTGGCGACCTGAGCGACCGCGCAATTGGTTGTCAATCCGGCGACTCTCATGACGCTCGGTACCAATAATATGCAATCCACCCGCAGCTAGTACTTGGTCATGCAAGCCTTGCCATTCATTATGCAAAACGGCAATGCGTGCCTCAACATCAGCATCAGATAAAGCGCCATCTACATTAAGTAGTGCTGCTTGCTTCTCGACATTACCGCCAAGCACAATGTCTGTGCCGCGGCCCGCCATATTGGTGGCGATGGTGATCATTTTTGGTCTGCCAGCCTGCGCAATAATTTCGGCTTCTCTTGCATGCTGCTTTGCATTTAAGACTTGATGGGGCAACTTCTTTTGATCGAGTAGATGGGCAATCAGCTCGGAGTTTTCAATCGAGGTAGTACCAACCAATACCGGTTGGCCACGCCCATAACACTCTTCAATGTCTTTAACTACGGCCGCATAGCGCTCGGCCGAGGTTTTGTAAATTTGATCTTGGCGGTCGGTTCGCTGGCTAATCCGATTCGGCGGAATAACTACAGTTTCAAGGCTGTAGATCTCCTTGAACTCATAGGCTTCAGTATCGGCAGTACCGGTCATGCCGGCCAATTTGCCGTACATGCGGAAATAATTTTGGAAAGTGATCGTAGCTAAAGTGCGATTCTCACTTTGAATCGGTACGCCTTCTTTTGCCTCCACCGCCTGGTGCAGTCCATCGGACCAGCGACGTCCAGTCATTAGGCGCCCTGTGAACTCATCCACAATGATGACTTCTTGGTTTTGAACCACATATTGTTGATCGCGGTGTTGCAAACAATGTGCACGCAGAGCCGCATAGACATGGTGCATCAAAGTAATGTTCTGAGGTGCATACAGCGAATCACCTGGATTTAAAACGCCGATTTGCGCCAAGATACTCTCAGCCTTCTCGTGGCCAGTCTCCGTCAAATACACCTGTTGGGTTTTTTCATCGACCCAGTAGTCACCTGGCTTTTCAACCCCCGTACCATCCGACTTTTCTTCCCCAATTTGACGCTCTAAATACGATGGCAAAGAATTCATCTTGAGGTAAAGGTCAGTATGGTCTTCCGCCTGCCCTGAAATAATCAGCGGCGTCCGCGCTTCGTCAATCAGGATTGAGTCAACTTCGTCAACAATCGCATAAGCCAAACCACGCTGAACTCGCTGGCCAACATCTTGCACCATGTTGTCACGTAAATAATCAAAACCAAATTCATTATTGGTGCCGTAGGTAATATCAGCGGCATAGGCTGCCTGCTTTGCTTCGTGATCCATTTGGGATAAGTTGATACCAACCTGCAGTCCCAGGAAGTTGTACAGCTTTGCCATCCACTCCGCATCACGCTGCGCTAGGTAATCGTTGACCGTAACGACGTGAACACCCTTGCCTGAAATTGCATTTAGATAAACCGCTAAGGTGGCGGTCAGGGTTTTGCCTTCACCCGTACCCATCTCAGCAATTTTGCCTTGGTGTAGCGCTAAACCACCCATAATCTGCGCATCAAAATGGCGCATTTTCATGACGCGTCGACTGGCTTCGCGGACCACTGCAAATGCTTCGGCCGTTAAGTCATCTATCGTCTCCCCAGAAGCAAGGCGTGATTTAAATTCCGCCGTTTTTGCTTGCAGCGCATCATCATCAAGCGATTGCAGGGTAGACTCGAGTGCATTAACCTGTGCAACAACTTTGCGATATTGCTTTAAGAGTCGATCGTTGCGACTGCCAAATAGAGTTTTTAGAATGCCGATTGCCATGGGATTTTGACCAAAATTAAGCCTTTGAGTTTATCACCCGTACAGCCTTTTCCTCATGAATGTAAAGCCAAAAAGTCCTTATCCTGCAAAGCCAAACCCTGCCCGGGAGTGGCTTGACTGCCTGCGCGGACCCGAGGGAATGAATGGCATTTTGGCGCGCACCGAAGACCTTGTGCTTTTGAAAGCCTGCCTGCAAAAATGCCTTAAATCCCTTGAATTAGGCCACTTTGGCTCCAAAATCGAGCCGGTTTGGGTCTCCAACAAGCCAATGGAACTCTTGCTGATGGTGCCCAATGCCACCATCGCCTCGCGTTTGCAGCAATCTTTACCTAGCTTAATCAATGAGTTAAGCAAAGACGGCGTCAAGTGCTCGGCGATTAAGATTAGCCTTAAGCCTGCCCTACCCCGCTCCGAATGGGCAATTCAGCCGCGAGCGCAAGTGCGGGAGAAACCCATTGGCTTAAACGCCGCTGCACGATCAGCCTGGCTTGATTTGCTCGGTAAATTGGAAGCAGACTCTGAATTACGTAAGGCGGTTGAGAAATTACTCAAATCCAAGTCTGGATCGCCCTAAAAGAAAAGGGGTTGACTCTCTAAAGTGTAGGCGGCCGGGGCCTTTGCCTGCGGAAATGATTCAATTGCAAATGCACTCGGATCCTCGAATAACTTGCGCAATAAGGCGTTATTGAGGGCATGGCCTGATTTTTTTGCAATATACGAACCCACAATGGGGTGTCCAGCTAAATACAAATCGCCAATGGCATCCAGTATTTTGTGACGCACGAACTCATCGTCGTAGCGCAATTCTTCATTATTGAGAATGCGGTGCTCATCCAAGACAATCGCGTTATCCAAACTACCACCGCGCGCTAGACCAATTTCGCGCAAAGCCTCTACCTCATGAGCAAAACCGAATGTGCGCGCGCGGCCGATTTCACTGCGATAGGCCTGTTCTGCAAAATCTACCACGCAATGTTGGCCTGTTTTATCAACAGCAGGGTGTTTAAAGTCAATCATAAAGTCCAGCTTAAAGCCGAAAAAAGGCTCTAGCCGAGCTAGCTTATCGCCATCCCGCACTTCAACGGCCTTTTTAATCACCATAAATTGACGGGCTGCGTCTTGCTCTGCAATGCCTGCAGACTCAAGTAAAAATAAAAAGGATGCCGCACTGCCATCCATGATTGGAATCTCTTCGCAGTCAACTTCAATCAACAGATTATCTAAACCCAATCCAGCGCAAGCAGAGAGTAGATGCTCGACCGTAGAAATGCGAACGCCGTCTTTTTGCAAGACCGATGCCAGACGGGTATCTCCAACTAGCAAGGCATCTGCCGGAATCATAATCGGCTCGGGCAGGTCGATGCGCACGAATTGAATTCCCGAATTGACTGGCGCAGGTTTAATCGACAAAGTCGATTTACGACCGGAGTGCAGACCAATGCCAACCGTTTTAATTGGGTTGGCAATGGTTCGTTGCTTGAGCATAGTCACTTAACTAAATTTAGCTATTAATGAGGCTTCAGTAAAAATTACAACTGCTTTAATACAGAGCCTGCATCGCTGACCTCTAACTTACCTGGCTCTTCGAGGGATAAGGACTTCACAACACCATCTTCTACCACCATGGCATACCGCTGTGAACGAATACCCAGTCCGCGCTTAGTTAAATCAAATTCCATGCCTAGTTTGCTAGTGAACTCAGCGCTACCATCGCCTAACATGCGTACTTTTTTGCCTACATTGAGATCGCGGCCCCATGCACCCATCACAAATGGATCATTCACAGCGACGCACCAAACCTCATCAACGCCTTTTGCTTTAATTGCATCGAACTGGGCAACGTAACCAGGCACATGCTGCGCTGAACACGTTGGCGTAAATGCGCCAGGTAAGGCAAAAATCACGATTTTTTTACCGGCTACTAATTTATCTATTTCAAAGGCATTAGGGCCAATAGCGCAGCCTTCTGTTTCTTCATTCAGAAACTCATACAAGGTGGCATTAGGTAGTTTTTGTCCGACTGCAATCATAAAATCTCCAATTCAATAGTTATCAATGGGTGAGCCAACGCAAGCGCAGGATTCGTCGTCCGGAGGGGCGCTGCGCTGGCATCTCTCATATCACTATTGTATTGAGCAAATTACTAATCAGCCTGTTTCCTTAAAAAAGCAGGGATTTCATAGAAATCCGTCCCTTTATCCAGCATGGTTTTGGCCTGTGGCGAGCTATCTACGCCCAAAGTTGGAGTGCTAGAAGGCTCTGCACGTGACCGGAACACCCGCGGCAAATCATATTTACTGTAGTCAACGCCAGATGGCTGCGCTGAACCAGCACCAAATGCATTACCAGTCGCTGAGGCCACACTCGCGCCCGAAGCCATTGCCGAATCCATGCCCGCCATGCTCATTGCGGCCGAAGGGCTCGATGGGGCAAAGCTGTTTAAGTCGGCCATCGTAGGCATTGCATCGTGCGTACCCGTTGCTTTGCGCCAAACGACTTCAGGTTGGCTTTTTTGCATCGCCTGAGGATGGTTTAGACCAGTAGCCACCACCGTTACGCGTAGAGCATCGCCCAAACTATCGTCATACACTGTGCCAAAAATAACGGTGGCATCGTCTGCAGCATACCCACGGATGGCTGCCATGACCTCACGGGTTTCTGATAGCTTCAAAGAACGGCTTGCAGTGATATTAACTAAGACACCACGCGCACCCGATAAATCAACACCCTCTAAGAGCGGTGATGCCACTGCAGCTTCCGCAGCTAGGCGAGCGCGATCCATGCCAGAGACGGTTGCCGTTCCCATCATGGCCTTACCCTGCTCGCCCATCACGGTTTTCACATCCTCAAAGTCAACGTTAATTAAACCTTGAACATTGATGATTTCAGCGATACCCGACACGGCGTTATGAAGTACGTCATCCGCACAAGCAAATGCTTTGTCAAATTCGGCATCTTCACCCATGACTTCAAACAGCTTCTCATTGAGTACAACGATGAGCGAATCGACATACGCCTCTAATTCATGCGCTCCATCTTCTGCCACCTTTAAGCGCTTAACGCCCTCAAAATCAAATGGCTTACTAATGACGCCGACCGTCAAAATACCCATCTCTTTAGCAACCTGAGCCACGATGGGCGCTGCGCCAGTACCTGTTCCACCGCCCATACCAGCAGTAATAAACACCATATGCGCACCTTGCAATGAATCTGCAATGCGAGCACGAGCCTCTTGTGCCGATGCTGCACCAATTTCTGGTTTTGCACCTGCACCAAGACCACTTGACCCTAATTGCAAATTAATGGATGCCGCGGAGCGCTGCAATGCACCCGCATCCGTGTTCATGCAAATAAATTCCACTCCGTCCACACCGCGACGAATCATATGCTGGACAGCATTGCCGCCAGCGCCACCGACTCCAACCACTTTAATGATGGTCTTACCGGCTGTGTCTTGATCTACCATTTCGAATTCCATAAACCCTCCTGAGTTACTTAGTTACATTGACGACGACGAAAAAAACTTAAAAATTACCCGCAAACCAATCTTTCATTCGCAAAAAAACACCTTGAAAAGAGCCCGATTGGGATACGCGACGGCCACGCATCAACTGCGCCTGGCCTTCCATTAACAGTCCAATACTGGTTGAAAAGCGAGGGCTTCTCAGCACCTCATGCAAATGCCCACGGTACTCCGGTGTACCGATCCGAGCTGGCTTCAAGAAGACGTGCTCGGCCAACTCAACCATGCCTGGCATTAAGGAGGTGCCTCCCGTCAGAACAATGCCCGACGAAACCATACCCTCATAACCTGAGTCCCTTACAACGCCCAACACCAAGGTAAATAATTCTTCAACGCGTGGCTCAATGACAGCAGCAAGAGCCTGCTTTGAGATCGGCCGTGGCTCACGATCACCCACGCCAGGCACATCGATCATGGCGGTGGAATCCGCCATATCTTGGCGAGCAATTCCATAATGAATTTTGAGGTCTTCAGCCTCCACAGTCGGCGTGCGCAATGCCATTGCAATGTCATTGGTAATTTGATCACCCGCAATCGGAATCACAGCGGTATGGCGAATCGATCCCTGACTATAAATAGCAATGTCAGTCGTACCGCCGCCGATATCCACTAAGACTACGCCGAGCTCTTTTTCATCTTCAGTCAGGACAGCAAGGCTAGAGGCAAGTGGCTGCAAAATTAAATCGTTTACCTCGAGACCGCAGCGCCGTACGCATTTCACAATATTTTGGGCTGCACTCACGGCGCCAGTAACGATGTGAACCTTTACCTCTAAACGCAGTCCACTCATGCCAATGGGCTCACGCACATCTTCTTGGCCATCGATGATGAATTCCTGAATCAAGATATGTAGGATTTGTTGATCGGTGGGAATATTGATTGCTTTAGCCGTCTCTAGTACGCGCTCTACATCTGTGGAGCCAACCTCTTTATCCCGAATCGCAACCATGCCGCTCGAGTTAAAACTAAAAATATGATTTCCGGCAATGCCAGTAAATACTTGAACGATCCGACGATCGGCCATCACTTCGGCTTCCTCAAGTGCTTTTTGAATCGATTGCACTGTTGCTTCAATGTTGACCACAACACCCTTCTTCAATCCCTTGGATGTCGTTTGTCCCACGCCAACTACATTAAATTGGCCGTCCGCTCCCAATTCAGCAACCAATGCGACCACTTTTGATGTGCCAATATCAAGGCCGACCAAAAGATCTCGGTTATCTTTACTCATCCAATTTCCTTATTCTTAAATTCACCGCAATACTCCACTCTTTTTCGTATCAAGCTCGGGCTTGGTGGCAGTGGTAGCGGTAGTAGCAAGGTGAACTGCAAAGCCATTCCCATAGCGCAGATCAATTGCATCCACACGGTCACTTAATCGGTCTTGCACTTTGGGCCAATATTCGATTAAACGAGCGACCCGCTCTTCGGTTAAGGCTTTGCCTTGTGCCTCTTCATCCCGGCCAAATTCAATCCGCATTCCATTCGATAGCAACACATTCCATGAATATCGATCGGTTAAGTTAACTTTTATTACTTCAACATTCCATGGCGCAAACCAACGAGACGCACTCTGGTATAGCTGCATAACTTCTTTGCTTGAGTCGGTTGGTCCCGACACTTCAATCAAGCTGGAGGGATCATCCACCTGCTTCAGACTTCCACTGAATACCTCACCAAAACTATTCATTAACTTTTGCTCATTGCGGTTACCCCAAATAGCAATTGGCTTTTGCTCTTCAATACGGACGGCTAGGCCATTCGGCCAGACCCGCCGAACGCTGGCGTGCCGCACCCATGGAAGGTTTTCAAATGCCTCTTTTATGTTCTCTAAACGCACCGTGAAAAAATTACCTTTGACTTGCTCAAGAACTTGATTTCTTACTTGCGGCAAATTGATGTGCTTTACGGTTTGCCCTGGTAAGGGCTCAACTTGCATTTGGCGCAAGGCAAAAACAGGTCGCTGGCTGAGCCACATTAATCCTGCAACCGTTGCCAGCAGAAAGAAGAGGCGCATTAACCAACGACTCACTTCGGCCATTCGTGCAGGATTATTCAGCAGGGGCGTAGACATACCCAAGACAAAATTGAATGAGCGCCTAGCTAAATTACTCATTGTTTTGGGTCCATCGTTTGACTCAGTAACCACAAAACTAAATCGGCATAACTGACACCTGCTGATTTTGCGGCCATCGGCACTAGCGAATGTGATGTCATACCGGGGGATGTATTCATTTCCAATAAATATGGCGTGCCATCGCGACTATCCAACATCACGTCCGCACGGCCCCAGCTACGACAACCCAATGCACGGTAAGCGGCAAGGGCTAGGGCTTGAACCTTTTGATTAACAGCCTCATCCAAGCCAGTAGGGCAACAATATTGGGTATCGTTTGAAAAGTATTTATTGTGGAAGTCATAATTTGCGTCAGGCGGAACAATCCGAATTACTGGTAACGCTTCGGCGCTTTCTCCCTCGCCCACTAAAGGGCAAGTCAGTTCATCGCCAATAATGCAGGTCTCTGCAATCACCTTCGAATCTAAAGCAGCTGCTTTTGCATAGGCAGCCGGCAATTCTTCTACGGTTTTGACTTTGGTTAAGCCCAGTGACGAACCTTCATGGGCTGGCTTGATAATCAAAGGTAAGCCTAAGTGCTTTGCGATTGCCGCCCAATTACTTTGGGGGCTTAGTTCCTCAAATTTAGGTGTTGATAAACGATTACTGAGCCAAATTTGTTTGGTCGCAACTTTATCGATGGATAGTGCAGAAGCAAGGACCCCGCTGCCGGTATACGGAATTTGCAGCAGCTCTAGCAATCCTTGAATCGTGCCATCCTCACCATACCGGCCATGCAGGGCAATAAATACGCGGTCAAAGTGTTCATGCGCTATCTCAGTCGGGTTGCGTGCGCCTGGATCAAAGGCATGCGCATCCACGCCTTTTTCCAAAAGGGCGCTTAAAACACCATTGCCGGATAAGAGCGAAATCTCGCGCTCACCTGATTTTCCACCAAGCAATACTCCGACCTTACCCAAGTGGCTTGCTTTTAGTCTAGCTAGATCAGCCTTGACTCGCTCACCCCATGGCATCGTGCGATTAAGCATGCTCTGCTCCCGATAGGGCAGCGGGCAGTGTGGATATTGATCCAGCACCCATCGTAATCACCACATCGCCATCACGCAGCATGGCTGTGATCGCCGCAGGCATATCTGCCACTTTAGCTACATAACTAGAGTCAGCAGCGCCGTTGCAGGTCGCTTTAAATAGGCTCTCGCCATCTGCACCCTTGATGCGCGCCTCTCCTGCGGGATAGACATCCGTCAAAACCAATGCATCAAAGCCACGCAATACATCTACAAAGTCACCAAAGCAGTCACGTGTTCTGGTATAGCGATGCGGTTGGAATGCCAAGACCAAACGGCGGCCCGGATACGCTCCCCGCGCTGCTGCCAAAGTGGCTGCCATTTCAACAGGATGGTGTCCATAATCATCGATTAAAGTAAAACATCCGCCCTTAGACAGAGCAATATCGCCATAGCGCTGGAAACGTCTACCAACGCCGCTAAATTCCGCAAGGGCTTTAACAATAGCCTCATCTCGCACACCTAATTCAGTAGCTATACCAATAGCAGCAAGGGCATTGCGAACATTGTGTAAGCCTGGAAGGTTCAGTTCAATTTGCAACGGTCCAGGTTTGCTACCATGACGTCGGATCGTGCGGCGCTCGACCGTAAAGCGCATCCGCGTTCCGTCGGCCTGAATAGTGTGGGCCCGTATATCCGCATCATCGGCAGTGCCGTATTTCAAGATGGGTTGCGATACAAATGGAATTAAATCTCGCACATTGACATCGTCTACGCACACAATCGCAATTCCATAGAATGGCATGCGCTGGGTAAACTCAACAAAGGCTTGCTTGAGGCGCGCCATATCGTGCTGATATGTATCCATGTGATCCGCATCAATATTGGTGATCACTTCCATTGTCGGAAACAATTGCAAGAATGAGGCATCTGATTCATCGGCCTCGACCACAATAAAGTCACCCTGACCAAGCCGCGCATTCGCATTCGCTGAGTTGAGTTTTCCGCCAATCACGAAGGTTGGATCAAGCCCACCTTCGGCAAGTACCGAGGCAACTAAGCTGGTGGTAGTTGTTTTTCCATGCGTGCCTGCAATCGCAATACCTTGCTTTAAGCGCATCAGCTCACCCAGCATCACAGCCCGCTGAATAATCGGAATGTTTGCAGCGCGCGCAGCGAGTACCTCTGGATTGTTGCCAGCTACTGCAGTTGATATCACGACAGCTTCGGCCTTGCCCACATGGCTAGCCTTGTGCCCAATCTGAATATCAGCACCCAGCTCTCGCAGCCGTTTAGTTGTGGCGCTCTCCGATAAATCAGAGCCCGAAACCTGATAACCTAAATTTAGCAAGACCTCAGCAATCCCACTCATGCCGGCGCCACCGATACCCACAAAATGGATTTGCTGAATAATGTGTTTCATTGCGTTGCCTCTACGGATTCGGCACAAATATCCGCAACCCGCTCTGTTGCATGCATCTTTGCTAAGGAATGGGCGCGCTCTGCCATCGCCATTAATTCAGGGCGGCGAACATGTTGTAGCCAATCCGCCAACGCAACAGGATTAAGCTCAGTCTGTGGCCATAACTTAGCGGCGCCTGCTGTTGCTAAAAATTTTGCATTGGCAGTTTGGTGATCGTCAATTGCAAATGGAAATGGTACAAAGCAGGCGGCGACACCGCAGGCGGCGATTTCGGAGACAGTCATTGCGCCCGAACGGCATATGACGAGATCAGCTGAAGCATACGCCTCTGCCATATCCCCAATAAAGGCGCGAACATCTGCAGTAACGCCACAATCGGCATAGCGTTGCTTGAGTTCTGCGACATGTTTTTCACCCGCTTGGTGCAGCACGCAGGGTCGTTGTTCAGCTGGAATTAATGCCAGCACTGCCGGAATGACTTCGTTTAGGGAAGCAGCGCCCAGGCTGCCGCCAACCACCAACAATGTCAGTGGGCCATTGCGTTCGCTATAACGCTGCTTGGGCGATGCCAATGATTCAAATTCACTGCGAATGGGATTACCAACCCATTCACCGATTGGCAGGGTGTCTGGAAAGCCGGTTAAGGTTTTGCTTGCAATTTTAGATAGATAGCGATTAGCGCTTCCTGCAACCGAATTTGCCTCATGCAATACCAATGGGCGCTTTAATAAGACACTCATCAGTCCGCCAGGGAAGGTAATGTAGCCGCCCATACCCAGCACGACACTTGGCTTTAGCCTGCGAATAATTTTCCAACTTTGTAAGCATGCCCTAGCTAAATTAATAGGTAACATTAATTTGGTCAGCAAGCCTTTACCGCGCAGCCCCCCAAAATTGACTGCCTCAAATGAAAAGCCTCGTGTCGGTACAAGGCGATACTCCATACCGCTGGTATTTCCGAGCCAAGCAACCTGCCAACCGCGGTTGCGTAAGAGTTCAGCGACTGCTAATCCCGGGAAAATATGGCCGCCAGTCCCGCCAGCCATGACTAAAATAGAAGGCTTACTCACAGCTTGCCTCCTCGCATCAATATGCGGTTTTCATAATCAATCTTGAGCAACACAGCCAACGCAACCGCATTCATTAAGATTCCAGAACCGCCATAGCTAATTAACGGCAGTGTTAAGCCTTTAGTTGGCAATAATCCTAAGTTAACGGCCATATTGATAAAGGCTTGCCAACCAATCCAAATGGCAATACCCTTCGCAACCAAACCAGCAAAGCTTCGATCAAGCTGTAATGCGGTTCGCCCAATCAGGAAGGCGCGCCGCACAATCCAATAGAACAAAAAGATAATGACGAGGACTCCAGCGAACCCCAGCTCCTCGCCTATCACAGCCAATATAAAATCCGTGTGTGCTTCGGGCAAGTAATGGAGCTTTTCAACGCTACCGCCCAGTCCAGTACCAAACCACTCGCCCCGTCCAAATGCCATCAGGGAATGGGTTAATTGATAGCCTTTATTGGCTGCATGATCGGCTGACCAAGGGTCTAAAAATGCAAAGATGCGTTCACGTCGAAATGGCGAAAGGGCAATGATGATGGCTGCACTGGAAATTCCAGCTACTACTAGTCCACCAAACAACTTCACATTAATTCCGCCCAGAAAAAGAATGCCAAAGGCGATAAGCGCAATCACCACAAAAGCGCCCATATCCGGTTGCCATAGCAGCAATGCACCAATAATCATGACGGCGACGCCCATGGGCACCAGTCCTTTTACAAAGGAGTGTAGGTATTCTTGGCGCTGTACGGTATAGCTTGCCGCAAAAATGACAACGGCAAACTTCATCAACTCCGATGGTTGGAAGTTCATAAACCCAAATGAAATCCAACGCCGCGCACCGTTTACGCCCTTACCTATTCCGGGTATAAGGACTGCAATCAAGAGCAAAATGGTGATGCCAAATAAAATTGGGGCCAGCTTATCCCATGCCTTCACGGGTATCCGAAAAACACACAAGCCCACTACTGTGGCAATGGTCAGGAATATCAAATGCCGGATTAAAAAATGATTACTGCTGTAGTTTCTGTACTTTGGACCATCTGCTAAGGTGATGGATGCGGAATACACCATTACCAATCCAATCAGAGCCAAGGAAACGATTGCCCATAGTAATAATTGATCGTATTCCATCATGCGCGAGCGAGTCTGCTCTACCCCTGTAACTGCATCGCGTAAGCCACTACGAAAGCCAGTGATACCGCCCCGTGAGTAGTTCCAAAAGCGATTTAAGTTCATGCACTGACCCCCGATGGGCATCCTGACTCAAGGCTCGAGTCAGCAAACTGCATACCTAATTCCTCTACTTCGGACACAAACACTGCTGCACGGTGAACATAGTCCTTAAATTGATCAAAGCTAGCGCAGGCTGGAGAAAGCAGTACTATATCCCCTGACACGGCTCGCTTGGATACCATCGTCACTGCTGCTGCGATGGTTTCACATACCTCAATCGCAACGCCACTTTCTTGCAAGGCATCCTGAATGCGGGGCGCATCTTTACCAATCAGCAGAACACCCTTGACGAAGCGCCGTACCGGATTACATAAAGGTGAAAAATCCTGGCCTTTGCCATCACCACCCGCAATTAACCAAATCTTTTTAATGCCTGCTGTATCGCCAAAACCATTTAGGGCGGCAACAGTAGCACCTACATTTGTACCTTTGCTGTCATCGACATACTCTACGTCGCGAACAATAGCAACGCTTTGTACTCGGTGAGGTTCGCCCCGATACTCACGCAAGCCATGCAGCAATTTATTCAGCGGTAAACCCGCTGCACGCGCTAATGCTAAGGCGGCGAGGGCATTGAGGGCATTGTGCCTCCCTCTTATACGCAGAGCATCGGAAGGAATAAGGCGCTTTAGGCGAAGGGTTTCAGGCTCTACTGCCGCCGATTTACGTCGCCGCTTGGGTTTTTCCAGCTCAGCTTCCTCATCCACCTCGGCCCAAACCAACCAATCAATTCCGCCGGCCTGAGGGTCACGTTCAATTCCAAAAGATCCGGGCTCATCTGGCCGACTGGAGCCAAAGCTAATCATTTGCCGATGATCCAACTGACTTTCCAGCAAACGATTTAAATCAATTTCATCTCGGTTCACAACACAAATACTGCTTGGTCCAAAGATTGCTGATTTTGCAGCAGCATAGGCCTGCATGTCTCCATGCCAATCAAGGTGGTCCTGGCTCAAATTAAGGATAGTTGCTGCTCTGGGGTTAAGGCTATATGTAAAGTGCAATTGGAAGCTGGATAACTCCAGTGCCCAAATCTCTGGCAGGTCACGCAAGCCATCGGCTGTATCGAGGCAAGCCATTAACTTATCTAGCGCTGCTGGGCTAATGTTGCCAGCTACTGCCACCGACTTTCCGGCGCGCTCACATAGCTGACCAAGAAGCGCTGTCGTGGTCGTTTTACCATTGGTTCCGGTAATTGCTAGGATCGTAGGTTGATAGACCCAATGCTCAGACTCCGATTGCTCGGCAATCGATTCCCGCTCAAGCGCTGCAATGCCGCGTGCAAAAAATTCAATCTCACTCCAGACCGAAATACCTTGCTCTTGTGCCGCTGCCAAGATGGGCTGGGCAGGCTCTGTTATAGGCGATAGTCCCGGGGATATACCAATCACATCAATATCATCCAAAATACTGGCATTCCAGCTACCGAAATGCATGTCTTTTAGCCCTGCAAACTCAAGCTCGCTTAAATACGCTTTTTGCTTTTCATTTAATTCATTGCGATTGCGTGTGTCTGCTAATCGGGTTGCAACACCATGACGTAAGCACCAGTGAGCCATAGCGATACCGGACTCACCAAGTCCTAAGATCAAAAAGCGTGTTGGCGCAGTAGAGGCCTCTACCGCTCTACTCTGGTCCGGGCGTACAAAAGGATCTTTTACATTGCGCATCGTCTACTAATCACCGTAATTTCAAGCTAGACAAACCAACCAACACCAATAAAATAGTGATGATCCAAAAACGAACAACTACTTGAGTTTCACGCCAGCCACCGAGTTCAAAATGGTGGTGCAGTGGTGCCATGCGAAAAATACGACGCCCTTCACCATAGCGTTTTTTGGTGTACTTAAACCAAATAACCTGCATCATTACGGAGACAGTTTCTGCTACAAAAATACCACCCATAACAAACAAAACAATTTCTTGGCGTACGATCACCGCAATGGTTCCAAGGGCGCCGCCTAAGGCTAAAGCACCAACATCACCCATGAAGACCTGCGCAGGATGAGTGTTGTACCAAAGGAAGGCAAGGCCCGCTCCGCCCATAGCGCCGCAGAAGATCATCAGCTCACCTGCGCCAGGAATAAATGGAAACAATAAATACTTGGCATAAATTGCGTTACCCATCACATAGGCAAACGCACCCAGTGCAGCCCCGACCAAAATCACGGGCATGATAACTAGGCCATCAAGACCATCCGTCAAATTGACTGCATTACTACTTCCCACAATCACCAAGTAACTCAAAATAATGAAGCCCATCACCCCAAGTGGATAGCTAACTTCTTTAACAAACGGAAGATAGAGGTTTGATTTGGCTGGCAAGCTTAATGAAAAGCCGCTTTGCACCCAGTCAATAAATAATTGCAATACTTTTAAGTTATTTACCTCGGAAACAGAAAATGCCAAGTAAATAGCTGCAAATAATCCAATCAGTGTTTGCCAAAAAAACTTTTCGCGCGATGCCATTCCCTTGGGGTCTTTGCGGGCAACCTTACGATAATCATCAACCCACCCAATCAAGCCAAAACTAAAAGTAACTAACATCACAATCCAAATAAATCGATTGGTTAAATCAGCCCATAAAATACAGGAGGTGAAGATACCAATCAGAATAAGTACGCCGCCCATCGTGGGCGTTCCAGATTTGACTAAATGGGTTTGTGGTCCATCGGTTCGCACAGCCTGACCCATTTTGAGCTCAGTTAATTTCCGAATAACCCAAGGACCTGAAGCAAGACCGATTAATAATGCCGTCAAGGTCGCCATCACCGCCCGGAAGGTAATGTAATTAAATACCCGGAAAAAACTGTAATCGTCCTGGAGCCATTGAGCCAAGATTAAGAGCATGCCTTACCCTCCATCAGCAACTCGTTTAATGCACTTACTACTCGCTCCATGCGCATAAAACGCGATCCTTTTACTAATATTGCGTATGGCTCTGCAATTGAAGCGTCTTGACTAAATAACTTAGCTACTGCCTGTGCAGCAATATTTAAGTCAGTGATTGAGGCAAAATGAATAGCCGTATTCGCACTACCCAATTGAGCGCTATATTCATTAAAGCCCAGCACTGCTGAGCGTGTTTGCTCTCCCAGCGCCAATAGGCTCTGAATGCCTTGCGCTGCTGCATAAGCTCCTACTTCATAATGAAACTCAAGGCCTTTTGATCCCACCTCGCCCATGTCACCCAGTACTAAACAGGTCTTTTGGCTTACGCGACTTAATACATCAATCGCAGCGCGCACTGAATCTGGGTTTGCGTTATAGCTATCGTCAATTAAAAGACAGGTACCAAGCTGATTTGCATGCATTCTGCCGCCTACCGCCTGAAATGACTCCAAACCCAGTTGAATAGTTTTTAAATCAATTTTTGCGGCTAAAGCAGCGGCTGTTGCAGCTAGAGCATTGCGCATATTGTGTTCGCCAAGCACTTGAAGCTGAACTTCTATAGTGCCTTGGCTTGTAGTAATTTCAAGCTTACCGCCTCGTAATGCAGAACCGCGTATTGCTGCTGGACTATTGAGTGCAAAATCGATGACATGACGCCCCTTTGCTTTTGCATGCCAATCCGCACTGAACTCAGTATCGGCTGGAAAGACAGCAATGCCATCTAGTGGTAATGATGCGATGGCATCCGCATGCTCCTCTGCAACAGCAGCGACTGTTTGCATGAACTCTTGGTGCTCACGCTGTGCATTGTTAATTAGCGCTATCGAAGGCTGGGCAATGTTTGCAAGATAGGCAGTCTCACCTGGGTGATTCATACCAAGCTCAATCACAGCAAGCCGATGGTACTCACGTAAGCGCAATAATGTCAGTGGTAATCCAATATCATTATTCAAATTGCCAGACGTAACCAAGCTTGCTTCTTTGCCAACGGCTGCATTAAAAATAGCAGCAATCATCTCTTTTACGGTGGTCTTGCCATTGCTACCTGTCACTACGACGAGCGGTAATGTAAATTGCTGTCGCCAAGCTGCAGCAAAGTCGCCTAAACCAATTCGCGTATCTGCAACACATACTGCTGGGAGCTGATTTGGGCATTCCTGCTTATCCTGTATTAGGGCAGCACCTGCACCAGCAGCGCTGACCTCACTTAAAAAGTGATGTGCATCGAACCGCTCACCCTTCAAGGCAATAAATAAGGAGCCAGGCTCGATTGCTCGGCTATCACTTGAGACTCCATTAATTGGGTGACTTTGGGCCGCCAACGCCGAAATATTAATCAGCTTACTGGATGGTAATAGGGCATGAATTTGACCAAGGGTAGTCATAGGCATCAAACAGAACCTCCGCTAGCCAGCAGAACGTGCTCTTGATCTGAGAAATCCACTTTTTTGCCATTAATTTCTTGGCTCATTTCATGGCCCTTACCGGCAATCAATACAACATCATTGCCATGCGCATGCCGCACGCCACTGAGAATGGCTGCAGCCCGATCTGAAATGACCTGTACTGATTCACTACTAACCATTCCAGCCTGAATATCCGCACTAATGTGCACAGGATTTTCTGTACGCGGGTTATCACTCGTAATAATGATGTGATCAGCCAATTGAGAAGCAATTCGTCCCATAATTGGACGTTTGCTTCTGTCGCGATCGCCGCCGCAGCCGAAAATACACCACAGTTTCCCATTCCGGCCAGAAGCAATCGGGCGTAAGGTACTTAAGACTTTTTCTAAGGCATCTGGCGTGTGCGCATAGTCCACAATCACTAGCGGTCCAGTATTGCGCATATTGCCCAGTATCATTTCCATTCTTCCGCTGACCGGCTTTAATAATGCAATCCGCTTGCTAGCATCAGCTAGCTCAATCCCACCAGCCAAAAGGCAGGACCATACCGCCAAGCAATTGCTTAAATTAAATTCACCGATGACCGGGACACTGATCTCAGATTTACCGTGATCTTGCCATTCAAAGACACCTTGATAGCCATTATCTTTAAAATGCATTTCACTTGAAAAGATAGTATGTAGTCGCTTTCCAAACTTCTCAAAGCCAGCAAAGGCACTGCGATTGACTGCATATCCCCATACCTGTACTGTCGTCTTTGCTAATAACTGCATTACTAACTCACGACCCAAAGCATCTTCTACATTGATAACTGCGTTCTGTAATCCTGGAAACTGAAATAAACGAAACTTGACTGCTGCATACTCAGCCATGCTGCCGTGGTAGTCCAAGTGGTCTTGACTCAAGTTCGAGAAAACAGCCGTGGTGAATTGCACTCCATTTACTCGCCCCTGCTCCAGTGCATGCGAGGACACTTCCATCGCTATCTGCTTGGCATCTGTGTCGAGTAGATTTTTAAGTTCTATTTGGAGGCGAGCTGCATCGGGCGTTGTGTAGCCAGTTACTTTTAAGTGTCCAGGATAGCCAACACCCAAGGTGCCAATGACTGCAGTACGTGACTTAGGTCGATCGAGTGCTTGGGCTAGCCATTGCGTAATACTGGTTTTTCCATTGGTCCCAGAGACTCCAAACACCATCATTTCATTACTTGGATTTCCATACCAATCAGAACAAATCGGCCCTGCATAGCTTGCTAAATTGACTACCGCAAAACAGCGTGGATCACTTAAGGAGCTGTTGTCAGGTAAATCAGTGGGATCGTAAATTACTGCGGCAACGCCTGCATCTAAGGCTTGAGAAATATAGGGTCGGCTGTCTTTTATGGCGGCTCCATGCCCCACACGGTAAGCCAAAAATACGTCACCCCCTTGAATCTGCCGCGTATCGCTGACAATGTGCGCCGTTGGTAAAGCCAATCGTCGGAGGTGATCAATCACTTGCTGTGGCTTGATTAATGTGGCCATCATTGCGTTAACACCACTCGTTGAATTGGCGCTGCCGAACCAGGCTTAATCGCATCATCCCGCTGCACCATATTTTTAACGGCGCTATCCGGCGCAACATTCATTGCTCGCAGTGTTTCAGAGACAATGGTTGAAAAAATGGGGGCTGCAACTTGACCGCCATAATATCCATTGGTGGTTGGCTCGTCGACCATCACCGCCACCACAATCCGCGGAGCACTCATTGGTGCAATGCCAGTAAAGTAGGCTAAATATTTATTGCTTGAATAGCCTTTACCTGCTGCTTTGTGTGCTGTTCCTGTTTTACCACCGACTCGGTAGCCTTCGGCATGTGCTTTTAATGCGGTTCCGCCAGGCTCAGTTACTGACTCCAGCATGCTGCGCATTTCAATTGCTGTTTTTGCTGAAATTACTCGAGTACCAGACTTGTAGTCTGGGCTGTATTCAATGGTCACTGGAACCAATTCACCATCGCGCGCGAAGATGGTGTACGCGCGCGCCATCTGAAAAAGGGACGTTGATATACCGTATCCAAAAGCGATACGTGCCTGATCTGTTGGCATCCATTTTTGATAAGGGTGGACCTTACCTGCAACCGCCCCAGGAAACCCAACTTTAGGTGCCTGCCCAAATCCTACCGCAGTAAATAAATCCCACATTTCACTGGCCGGCATATTCATGGCCAACTTTGAGGTGCCAATATTGCTTGATTTTTGAATTACCTCTGCCACCGTTAGCGAGGGATAAGAATGCGTATCGGTAATTGGCTTTGGTCCAACCAAATACTTGGCGCCGATCGCCATGACTGTATTGGGGTTTACTTGCCCCTTTTCCATTGCCAGCGCAACGGTAAATGGCTTAATCGTTGAGCCGGGCTCGAATGTATCGGTCATCACTCGGTTACGTAATTGCTCACCGCTCAGAATTTTTCGATCATTGGGGTTATAACTTGGCCAATTGGCTAGTGCCAAAATTTCACCAGTCTGTACGTTGATGACAACTGCGCCTGCTGCTTTAGCGCGGTGTTTTTCAACCGCATCTTTTAATGCGTTATAGGCGATATATTGAATCTTGCTATCGACCGAGAGCTTTAAATCTTTTCCGTTTTGCGGCAACTCTAACACACCCATGTCTTCGACTATCCTACCTAAGCGGTCTACTACTACACGTCGCTTGCCCGTACTCCCTGCCAAATCATTTTCGCGTGACAATTCCATTCCTTCTTGTCCACGATCTTCCACGTTTGTAAAACCGACCACGTGCGCCATTGCCTCCCCTTCGGGATAAAATCGGCGAAACTCATTATTTAAACCAATGCCAGGAATACCAAGTTTACGGATTTGCTGTGCCACTACTGGATCTACCTGCCGCTTTAAAAAAACCTGATTGCGCTCATCTTTTAATCGTTTACGTACATCTGCTTCACGCATCTGAAGCAGACTAGCGAGCTGCTTAATTTTCTCGTCTGATAAATCTTTGGGTACGGTATCGTTATAGGCAATCACTGCTTTTGCCTCAAGGCTAGTTGCAATTACTTGGCCATTGCGATCTAGTATTTTTCCGCGGCTAGCCGACATTTCTAATTCACGCTGTGTGCCCTTAACGGCCTTCGCTTCATAAAACGCATTTCCTGGACCTTGAATCCACAGAGCGCGCACGAGCAATGTAGTAAATGCTACGAACAACATAAATAACATCAAGCGTGACCGCCACATAGGCAGACGCAATACTAAGTTAGGCGTGGTTGAGAATCCGACTCGCTTCACCGATCTTCTCGCAGATAAATAGTTCGATTCGGTGAGATTGGACTCATATTGAGTTGATTGCGAGCGACATCTCGAATCCGTGCTGATTTCGATAAATTGCGTTGCTCATATTCCAAGCGAAGCCATTCTTGATTTAATTTACGCTCTTCTATTTGCGCTCGCTCTATTGCAGTGACTAACTTTCGGCCACGCTGCTGTGCCGATACGAGTGAGAGCGCGCAGATTAATAACAAAACGAGTAAAGTCAATGTGGCGCGATTCATTGGCTCACCTGTCGTCGATAAATAAGGCCATCCTCTACGCTGCGCTTTTGAGCAATCCGCATGACTGCTGAACGGGCTCGCGGATTTTTGCTTACTTCGGCACTACTTGGTTTCACTCTGTTGATGAGTTCCAATGCTCCTTGGGGCAAATCCTTCTCTCGAATCGGCAATCCACGCGGCACGTCTACCGCTGAATGCATTTGCATAAACTGTTTAACGATGCGATCCTCTAATGAGTGAAAGCTAATGACAACTAAGCGTCCACCCGGCTTCAGCAAGTTCAGAGCCGCCTGCAGCCCGCCAGATAAGTCATCTAATTCTTTATTAATAAATATCCGTAGCGCCTGAAATGTCCGCGTTGCTGGATCTTGTCCTGGCTCGCGGTTTTTAACAACGCCGGCAACTAAGTTAGCCAACTCCATGGTGCTTGCTAAGGGCTGATTTAATTCACGACGCGCAAGAATTGCTTTCGCGATCGGCAAGGCAAAGCGCTCTTCACCGTAGGTTTTAATCACGTACGCAATATCATCTACGTCAGCTTGATTCAGCCACTGTGCCGCAGTCAATCCAGTCGTGGTATTCATGCGCATATCAAGCGGCCCATCGCGCCGAAATGAAAATCCCCGCTCGGCCTCGTCCACCTGTGGCGAGCTGATACCCAAATCGAGTAGCACTCCCGCTACTGATGCGGGCTCGGCATGCTGTGCCATGCTGGCGAAGCTGCTGTGCACAATCTGAAAGCGCGTATCGCTTATTTTTTTTGCCTCTGCAATCGCCTGCAGATCCTTGTCGAATGCAATCAACTGCGCATCGGATCGCATCGCTCCTAAGAGTGCTCGGGTATGACCCCCGCGCCCGAAGGTACCGTCGATGACAATCGATTTCTCGGACGATTCTGTTTGCAGTAATGGACTTTCCAATAGCGCAGTTACCGCCTCGGCCAGTAAGACTGGGCGATGAGTCTGATTCATGCGGCCCTGTCATTAAAAAGTAAATTGTTTGAGGGCGTCCGGCACACCTTGCATCATTGCGGCCTGCTCTTTTGTTGCGTAGGTTGCTGCATCCCACAATTCAAGGTGACTACCCATGCCGAGAAGAATGACTTCACGCTGAATGCCTGCAGCAGATCGTAATTCGGGGCTCACTAAAATTCGACCTGCAGTATCGAGATCGAGTTCGGTTGCGTTGCCGAGAAAAATTCGGCGCCACCAATGGGCATCCATTGGCAATTGCGCTACACGTGCTCGAAATGCTTCCCACTCGGGTCGCGGAAAGACCAACAAACAGCCATCCGGGTGTTTTGTTAACGTCACTCTTCCCTCACCTTGCACCAGCAAGGCGTCACGATGCTTTGCCGGCACGGACATGCGGCCTTTTGCATCTAAATTGAGAGCTGACGCACCTTGAAACACCATTTACCCCACTTTTTCACACTTCCTCCCACTTTAGAGGAAGGTATTACAAGGGTCAAGTGTTTTAGTGGATTTTTTTGGAATTTCCCTAGTGATTACAATCACTTAGCGATGACTATTAAACTAGGCTTTATAAAAATAGTCACCTGAAACAAGGGCTTGGAAAATATTCTTAATAATATATCTTAACTATTAAGTCATATTATCCGAATTAATACTGTTTATTTATACAGTGTTAATCTACTTTAGGGCAAATAATGCCCTAATTTTTAATTGAGCATCACCAAAATAGCCAAACTTACAACTTGTAGGCGGCAGTTGTCATAACTTTGGATATGGTCTCCATGGCATTTTTGATCGGCTGTGGCAAAGGTTTACCGCCGGCATCCCGAGCTGATTGCCCATGCTCAATTTCATCGCGGCGCATCTGATCGACGATGGCACGGGAGCGCATATCAGAAAGAGGCAATGTCTCAAGGTGGCCGTTGAGGTGTTTTTCCACCTGCTTTTCGGTTTCCGCAACAAAGCCCAGACTCCAACGATCACCCGCTAAGCCAGCTAGTAAGCCCATCCCGAAGGATCCTGCGTACCAAATTGGATTCAGGTAGCTTGTGTGGGATCCAAGCTCAGACAAGCGCTCTTCGCACCAAGCCATGTGGTCCATTTCTTCTTGCGCTGCATGGTCCAGCATGGCGCGCGTTTCTGGGCTACGTGCCATGATTTTTTGCGATTGGTATAAGGCTTGGGCACAGACTTCACCCACGTGATTCACCCGCATGAGCCCTGCCGCGTGGGACCGTTCCGCAGGAGTTAACGAATCGATATTTTCCCTTATCGGAATAGCCCGCTGGGCTTGCGCACCACCAGCGAGCGATCGCAAAGCGACGTCAAACTCCGTAATGAATCGATCCAGCAATGTCATGGGCATAGTTAAAACTATACCGTTACTTCCGCCTTCACGTGTTGCTTTGTCTTGAGACCGAGTTCGGCCAGGAGTGCGCGATCTTCTTCTGCCTCTGGGTTACCCGTTGTTAGCAATTGATCACCGTAAAAAATGGAATTGGCACCTGCCTGAAAACACATTGCCTGCACAGCTCGGCCCAGCTCTTGCCTACCAGCCGATAAGCGCACACGGGCTTTGGGCATGGTGATCCTTGCCACGGCAATGGTGCGCACAAACTCCAGCGGATCCATCGGCGGCTGATCGGCCAATGGCGTTCCTGCTACTGGAACCAAGTGATTGATCGGCACCGACTCGGGATACGGACTCAAATTAGCCAAGCGAGCAATAAAGGCAGCGCGCTGCTCGCGCGACTCGCCCATGCCTACAATGCCGCCACAGCAGACCGACATACCAGCAGCGCGCACATGTGAAATCGTATTCAAGCGATCCTGATAGTCACGGGTCTTAATCACTGAGCGATAAAAATCTTCGCTGGTATCGAGATTGTGGTTATAGAAATCCAATCCTGCACCCTGCAGTGCCTTGGCCTGCTCTGGCTCCAGCATTCCGAGTGTGGCGCAGGTTTCGAGACCCAGGGCCTTAACGCCCCGAATCATGGCAGATACCTTTTCAATATCACGGTCTTTGGGTTCGCGCCAGGCTGCGCCCATACAGAATCGATTGGAGCCGGCTGCTTTCGCTGCCTTCGCCGCCTCAAGTACTTCCTCCAGATCCATCAATTTATTGGCTTTGACATCCGTGTTGTACCGCGCCGCTTGAGGGCAATAGCCACAATCTTCCGGACAGCCGCCGGTCTTGATGGATAACAGGGTTGCTAATTCCACGTCACCCTCGGGGAAATAAGCCCGGTGCACTTCTTGGGCACGAAAAAGCAAGTCATTAAACGGCAAAGCAAACAAGGCCTCGACCCCGGCTACTGTCCAGTCACCCTCAGGAACGCTTGCTTTGGCGACCGATACCGACCTTGCTTGAATCAGGGGTTTTTCGAGGACTTGGCTTTGGGACATAAGGAAATTCCAAAAAAGGGGCGATAAGCCATAAACATAACAGATGAATCCACTTCAAGCCGAAAACTAATGGTCAAATATCACTCATGACGACATCGTTAAGCCAGCCCAAGCAAATAGACGAGTGGATTTCGCGAAGCCTTGCGTCAGTATGGCACCCATGCACGCAAATGAAGCATCACGAGCAAATGCCTTTAGTAGCAATTGCTCGGGGTAAGGGCGCTTGGCTGTATGACGATCAAGATATGCCTATTTTGGATTGCATCAGCTCTTGGTGGACCAATTTATTTGGGCACTCCAACCCATTTATTAATCAACGCATTTACGATCAGCTCGAAAAAATTGAGCACGTGATGCTGGCGGGATTTACGCACCAACCCGTGGTTGAATTATCGGAGCGCCTCTCCGCTTTAACGCAGCATCGCTTAGGCCATGCTTTTTACGCATCAGACGGCGCCTCTGCCGTTGAGATTGCTTTAAAGATGAGTCACCACTATTGGCAACTTTCCGGCAAGCCCAAGAAATCGCGATTCGTCTGCTTGCAAAATAGTTACCATGGCGAAACCCTAGGGGCATTGGCCGTCACCGATGTGCCTTTGTTTCGCACTGCGTACGGATCACTGCTGTCGGATGTATTCACGGTAATGTCGCCGGATAGTCGCCAAGCACAAGATGGGGAATCGGCCACCGAAGTGGCACTGCGTGCTGCGCATGCATTAGAAATCCTGCTGCAAAGAGAACATCATCATATTGCTGCGCTGATATTAGAGCCGCTGGTGCAATGCGCTGGACAAATGGCGATGCACTCCCCAATCTATCTTCAGCGTGCCCGTGCGCTGTGTGATCAGTATGGTATTCACCTCATCGCCGACGAAATTGCCGTGGGATGCGGTAGAACGGGCAAGTTCTTTGCCTGTGAGCATGCGGGCGTTTGGCCTGATTTCATTACCCTCTCCAAAGGAATTAGTGGCGGCTATTTACCGCTATCACTGTGCCTGACAACTGACGCCATTTATCAGGCCTTCTATTCGGATGACACGGCCCGCGGATTTTTGCATTCCCACTCCTACACTGGCAATCCCTTAGCCTGCGCTGCTGCGCTAGCCTGCCTTGATCTTTTTGAAACGGAAGATGTTTTAAATCGCAATCTGCAGCGCGCCCACGATCTGGTATCGGCATTTACGTGGGCGAAGTCAGATGATCGCACCGAGCACTTCAGGCAACAAGGAATGATTGTGGCATTTGATGTGCAACAAAGTGCCTTGAGAGCGCCCAAAACATTTGCGCGTGATGTATTTGCACGCGGCATTGAGGAAGGTATTTTGGTAAGACCCATTGGCTCTACTGTCTACGTCATGCCACCCTACATATTGAGTACCGCTGAAACCATGGAAATGGGTGAACGTATTCAGCGGGTGGTGGAAGAAGTTCTGCGCGCACAAAAACCATGAAGCCCAGCACAACCCCGTTCACTGCCCTTACGCTTGCGCAGCAACAGCTGGATGTCTTAGATGCCAACTTATTGCGACGTCGCCTTAAACAAACGCAAAGTCCCTGCGATGTCGCAGTTACAGTAGGGGGGCGCCAACTAAAAGCATTTTGCAGCAATGATTACCTGGGTTTTGCTAATCACCCAAAGCTCATCGCAGCCATGGCCGAAGGTGCGGAGCGCTATGGTGTTGGCAGCGGCGCTTCCCATCTCATCAGCGGCCATAGCCAGGCGCACGACTTACTCGAAGCTGAATTAGCCCGCACCCAAGCAGAGCACATTGACGAGGCGCGCGCACTTTTCTTTTGCACAGGCTATCTTGCTAACATCACCGCGATTACTGCGCTAGCAGGATTGGGTTTACAAGCAGCAAAACAGAATGCTGGCATTAGCATCTATTCCGCCAAGTTAAATCACGCATCCCTCATCGATGGCGTCAAACTAGCAGCAGCGCAGACCAAAGCAGCAGTTCATTTGTTTGATCACACCAAGCTAGCTGATTTAAACAATATGCTGCAAGCGGATTCATCGTCGCATAAATTGATTGTGACGGATGGTGTGTTTAGCATGGATGGCGACTTGGCTCCGGTTGCCGATTTACTCGCGATTGCAGAAGCCCATGATGCGCTGCTGATTGTCGATGATGCCCACGGCTTTGGCGTACTCGGAAAATACGGTCACGGTATTTTGGAGCACTTCCAAATTCAATCGGATCGCATTGTTTATATTGGCACCCTCGGTAAAGCTGCCGGCGTTAGTGGCGCCTTTGTCTGTGCTCATAAAACGCTGTTGGAATGCTTGATTCAAAAAGGGCGCCCATACATTTACAGTACCGCCACTCCTCCCGCCATTGCGCATACGGTGCTGGCGAGCTTGCGTCTGATTGAAGGTGAGGAAGGCCAGGCGCGACGGGCCCACTTAAATCAGCTGATTGCCATTTGGCATCACGAATTGCAACTACACCACTGGCAAATGAGTTCGTCGATGACGCCAATTCAGCCACTAGTATTAGGCAGTAATGCGGCGGCACTTTCAGCATCAAAACAATTAGACGAGGCAGGTTACTGGATTCCGGCGATACGCCCACCGACCGTTCCGGAAGGCAGTGCTCGCCTGCGAATTACCTTCTCAGCCAATCACAGCACCCAAGCAGTGCGCGAACTCATTGCCGAATTACAAAAAATAGAAGCGCTCGTTTACACCGCTAGCGAAACGAAAGCGGTATGAGTCAATCTCGTAAGCGCGGATTTTTTATTACCGGTACCGATACCGAAGTCGGCAAGACGCTGATTGCTTCTGCGCTGATTCTCAAAATTAAAGCGCTTACACCCAATCAAACGGTCATGGGTTTTAAACCGGTCGTTGCTGGAACAAGCCAATCCGCTACTGGCATTACAGTGAACGAAGATCTAGAGTCACTCAAATTAGCATCCGGCTATTCGGGCAATGCGAGCGGTCTATGCCCTTATGTTTTACCAACTCCGGCTGCGCCCCACCTGATAGCTAAATCGATGGGCATCATGCTTGAGCTATCCACCATGCTCTCAGCATATCAAGCAATCAGCGCAAAGGCCGACTGGACTGTGGTCGAGGGTGCGGGCGGCTTTTTAGTACCCATCAATGAAGAGCAGGATTTAGGGGATTTGGCAGAGGCCCTAAATATACCGGTGATCTTAGTAGTAGGGCTACGCCTGGGCTGCATTAATCATGCCCTCTTAAGCGTTGCAGCGATTGCCCAGCGTGGTCTCACGCTTGCCGGATGGGTAGCCAATACACTGGATGCGGACATGCCCTACTTGCACGAGAATATCGACACACTACGGGCACGCATTGAAGCGCCGCTCTTAGGTATCGTGAATGCACTTCCTGCGGAGTGTCGACAGCAAGGTAATCATGCTTACCCCTTAGCGGCAATGCAGTTTGCCGCTAATGCGCTTGACTCAGACCGTGTTGCGCGCTTGATCGCGTAATACGCGCCGCAGTATCTTTCCGACGTTGTTTTTGGGAAGGCTTTCGGTAAACTCGATTGCACTCGGACGCTTGTAAGGGCTGAGCTGCTCCACGCACACCGCCATAATCTGCTCGGCAGTCAAATCAGGGTCGTCTGATACAACGAACAACTTCACTAACTCACCCGCTGCCGACTCAATACCAACGACAGCGCATTCCAATACGCCGGGTATTGATGCAACTACATCCTCTACTTCGTTTGGATATACCTTATATCCAGCAACCGTAATCATGTCTTTTTTACGATCGACGATGCGGAAAAAACCGGCCGAGTCCATGACTCCAATATCACCAGACTTAAAGAATCCATCTGCTGTGATGGCATTCGCGGTTTCTTCCGCTTGATTCCAATACCCCTGCATCACTTGCGGACCGCGGATGTAGATTTCCCCCACCTCTCCTGCTGGCAACGGCATTCCTGACTCATCTCGAATCGATAACTCCGTATCGGGAAGTGGATAACCAATACCACCAGTAAATGATTTGATCACAGGAGTATTGCAACAGGCTACCGGGGCAGTTTCAGATAAGCCGTAGCCCTCCGCAATCGCAACCCCGGTTAGCGCTTTCCAGCGGTCTGCTACCGATTTTTGTACCGCCATACCGCCGCCAATCGTCAAAACCCATTGCGAGAAATCTAACTTAGCAAAGTCGGCATTATTCAATAGGGCTTGAAACAAGGTATTTACACCGGGGAAAAAGTTAATCTCTGGAAACTCTTTTAGGATTCCGACCAAATTGGGAACATCGCGGGCATTAGGAACCAAAATAATTTTCGCGCCTAAACGCATACCTAAAAGACCGCAGCCAGTAAAAGCGAAGATGTGATACAGCGGCAGTGCACATAAAAAATTCCATTGCTTAATGGGCTTTACCTTCTCAATTGGCCTTAGCCAGGTTTCCACTTGCAATAGATTGGCGAGTAAATTACGGTGCGTCAAAATAGCGCCCTTACTCACACCCGTAGTGCCGCCGGTGTATTGCAACAGCGCAATTGAATTCCCATTTAATTCTGGCCGTAGGTACTGTGCCCGCTGACCAATTTCAAGTGTTGGCTTAAGCTGAGAGCAATTGAGGTTTGCTGGCAAGGTATAGGGTTCAACTTTGCGCTTAAAAGTACGAATAAAGCGATCCAGCCAAGGACCGCGCCAGCCCAAAAACTCACCGATGCTACTAACAAACGCATGCTTGATTGGCAATCCTGGATTAAGGCGGAGTGCTTGCTCTAGCGTATTGCCAAAATGCTCCAAGAACACAATCGCTTCTGCACCGCTATCACGCAACTGAAACTCCAATTCATGCGCGGTGTACTGGGGATTAATACTCACTACTACGTACCCTGCTCGCATAATTCCGTATAGAACAACAGGATATTGCGGTAAGTTGGGCAACATAATCGCCACGCGTGCACCCCTGCTTAGTCCAAGGCTTTGCAAATAGGCAGCGAATTGCGTGGATGCATCATCTAATTCGCGGTAGCTAAGGCCTTTACCCATGCACCAAAATGCCGTTCGCTCGGCGTAGCGTGTGAATGCCTCCTCCAATACCTCAGTTAGTGATTGGTAAGCGCTGTAATCCAGGGTTGCAGCTACGCCTGCTGGATATTGAGCGAGCCAAGGGTGGGATGGGGAGGTGTTAGACATAAATTTCACAGTGTTGATTCCGTACTGTAGCAATAATCATTTTTTTTAGAATTTTTTATGTATTGCACTGCAATATGCAGGTGATTTACCTTTCAGATAAGATCTTCATATGCGATCACTTCCCGAAATCGTCGATTCGGCAGCGACCATTCAAGCCATTCGACGCGACATCCACGCGCACCCCGAGTTGCGCTTTGAGGAAATCCGTACGGCTGAACTGGTAGCGGAGGCATTGACTAGCTGGGGTATTCCGATTGTGCGCGGCTTAGGCAAGACCGGTGTAGTCGGCCGAATTGACGGTGACGCTGGCCCAGGAAAAATGATTGGTTTGCGCGCCGACATGGACGCCCTGCCGCTGCAAGAAAAAAATGCTTTTGCGCATGCATCCCAATATGCCGGGAAAATGCATGCCTGCGGTCACGATGGGCACACCGCTATCTTGCTTGGCGCAGCTCACTACTTTTCAAGTCACCGCAACTTTGCTGGCTCGATCATTTTTATTTTTCAGCCCGCAGAAGAAGGGGGCGGCGGCGCTCGCGAAATGATTAAAGATGGTTTGTTTGAGCAGTTTCCATGCGATGCTGTTTTCGGCTTACACAATTGGCCTGGTTTAGCGGAAGGTCACTTTGGCGTTACCCCAGGGCCGATGATGGCATCGAGCAATGAGTTCACGATCACCATTCGCGGCAAAGGCGGTCATGCTGCCTTACCGCACAACAGCGCGGACCCTGTTCTTGCTGGAGCGCACGTG
>CAMDKY010000012.1 GCA_945901245.1 Polynucleobacter meluiroseus
TGCCTACTTGAAGCAAATCTTTTTAACTTGTACGAACGCGGGTTGGGGGTATTTTTGGGGGTACTTTGTGAAATTCGTACCTTTTTTATAGTGCGTAAATAATTGATTTAATTATAGAAACCCATTTTTAGTTCGATTCCCGCCGACCCACCACGAAGTAAGATGCAATAAACAAAACGCCACCCGATTCGGTGGCGTTTTGCTTTTAGTACTGCAGCAGGAATTAACTGTTACGCAGGGCTGCAATACGCTCATCGAGCGGAGGATGGCTCATAAACAAACGCTTCAATCCATCGGCCATGCCGCCCGAGATACCAAACGCTTCGAGCTGCTCTGGTAAATGTGGCTGATTAGCTGACTTTTGTAGGCGCTCTAAGGCAGCAATCATCTTGTGCTTGCCTTCCAAGTAGGCAGCACCTGCATCGGCGCGGTACTCGCGTTGGCGACTAAACCACATCACAATCGCGCTGGCCAAAATACCCAGTACCAGTTGCGCAATGATGGTAGTAATCCAATACGCTGGGCCATGGCCTCGCTCCGTCTTAAATACGGCACGATCAATGATGTGGCCAATCACCCTGGATAAGAAAAATACAAAGGTATTGATCACGCCCTGTATTAATGCCAAGGTCACCATATCGCCATTGGCAACGTGACTGACCTCATGCGCCAATACCGCTTCCGCTTCATCGCGCGTCATGCCATTGAGTAAGCCGGTGCTTACCGCTACGAGGGCATCATTACGAAACATCCCAGTAGCAAATGCATTAATGTCTGGCGCATCGTAAATAGCGACCTCTGGCATTCCAATACCAGCCGCATTGGCTTGACGCTGGACCGTACTCAGTAGCCATCGCTCCTGATCGTTGCGTGGCTCCTGTATGACATAGGCGCCCACGGAGTGCTTCGCCATCGATTTGGACATGGCGAGGGAAATGAATGAACCTGTCATGCCCACCACTGCTGAAAGCATCAACAATGAACCAAGTTCCAGATGAATACCCTGTTCATCTAGCACTTGCCCTAAACCAAAGACACTAATGACGACCGAAATCACCAACATGATGGCGATGTTGGTCACTAGAAATAAAAAAATGCGTTTCATATTCATAACTCCTTAAGGGGGAGAACAAGCTAACTCGATAACTAATACGCTATCAGGAAAGCCCTCGTTTTGCTGGGCTTATATTTATCATCATTTTATAGGGTATTTAGCCCCAGACTTGCCCTCGGAAAAACCAATGGAGGTGAGCCATCCCGCTCAATTACATCCAGCCGAATCTGGTACAAATCAGCCAGATCTGAAATTGCACCCATCCCAGCAGTGTGATCACCCACAATCTTTCCTTCTTTTACCAAGATCAGCCGGTCAAAATGGTGCATTGCCTGATTGATGTCGTGCAAGATCGCCACAATGGCATGATTCCGCTCATCGGCATACTGCTTCATTCTTTCAAGTAACTCGATCTGCAGACCCGGATCCAATGAAGCTAAAGGCTCATCCACCAAGATCAGGCTATTCTGCTCATCCCATAGTTGCGCAAATACTCTAGCAAAATGAATGCGTGCCTTTTCACCGCCGGATAGGGTATCAAAACTCCGATTGAGGAGATGCTCGCAGGAACTCAGGCGCGCCGCATGCCGAATAATGGCATCGCGTTTTATATCACCCTCAATTGCGATCCTTCCCAAACCAATAACTAAATGCGCCATTAGGCCAAATGCTACATCGCTTGATTGAGGCAGTACTGCCCGGCTTCTACTCAGCGATCGTAAAGGCCATGTTTCTATTGCTGCGCCTTTGAACGCATATGACCCAAAATGCGACCGCAAATCACCGGATAACAATCTAAGCAATGTCGTTTTCCCTGCTCCACTAGGTCCGAGTATGGCAATGCGCTCACAGGGACCAATGGCGAATGAAAATGGACCAAATGCATTTTCACCTAGCGTGATCTGCAAATTCTGAAGGCGGCATAGGGTACTCATTAAAACAATTGACGGCGCGAAGAGCGTAACAGCATGATGAAAAACGGTGCACCTAAAAGGGCAGTAAAGATTCCTACGGGGACTTCTGCTGGGATTGCAATCGTACGCGCGAATGTATCAGCCAGTAATAACAAAACACCGCCTAATAACATTGAGGCAGGGACTACTACCCTTTGATCGCCTCCCAGCCAAGCACGGGCAAAGTTGGGTGCGATTAAACCAATAAAGCCAATCATTCCGCACCATGCAACCGCAAAGCCAGAGAGCAAGGCTACCCAAACAATGATTTCCATCCGAATGCGGCTAATTTCAATACCGATATGGGCTGCGACTGTTTCGCCAAGGGCAAATACATTCATTACCGGAATCAGTGCGCGCAAACGCCACCAAGCGAATGAAAAGAGGACGGCAATCGCCATTACCAAAATCCAATTGGAACCAGAGAGCGAGCCCATCGTCCAGAATGTCAAATTACGTAACTGCTCATCCGTCGCTAAATAAGTGCACAAACCAATAACGGCCGCTGCAAGGGCATTTAAAGCAATGCCTGTGAGAAGTAGGCCCGCAATCGAGCCAGGCGTAATCCAGCGCGCAATGCGATCCAAAGCAAAACACACCAGAATCGCCCCTGAAAACGCCAATGCGGGTATCGTCCAAAATCGCCACTGCGGCAGAAGTGGGATATTTAGGTCATTCAAAATAACAATGCCCAAAGCCACTGCGCAAGCAGCTCCAGCGGATACACCCAGCAATCCAGGATCGGCAAGCGGATTACGAAATAGTCCCTGCGTCAGGGCGCCGGAAAGCCCCAAGGCAGCGCCAATCAAAAGAGCAAATACCACTCGGGGTAAGCGCAAGTGCCACAAAACATAGCTACTACCCGATTGGACATCCCCGCCTTGATTGATCAGTGAGGCCCAGTCATTCAGGCGAATGGGGACTGCGCCCCATTGCGCAGCAAAGAGTAGCAAGGCAATAATGCTCAAACCAGCAAATGTGCTCGTAAAAACCACATTGGCTCTTAGCGCAGCGGAAATAAAAACCATCGTATGAAGTCTGTAACTTAAGCCATGGCTTGCTGTAAAAGCAGATTTAGCTCAGCAACCGCTAATGGCATACGCGGCCCAAAGCCCAATAGGTACATGGCCTCAAGTGAGATAATTTTCTGTTCTTTTCCGGCGCGCGTTTGCTTGACCCCGGGAAAGCGCAGCACACCGCTGATGCCACCAACGGTTTTCATGCCTTGATCCGTCAGTAATATGACATCCGGATTGGCAGCAATGACTGCTTCTGGAGTGAGCGGCTTAAATCCACTGAATCCAGCAATCGCATTGCGTGCACCCGCATACTCAATCATGGCGTCTGCACTGGTTTTTGCACCACCCACCATCAGCTGACTGGGGTTTTGCGACAGAATAAATAAAGCACGTATGTTTTTGTATTTGGAATGAGCAACACGCTCCTGAGTATTTTTCCACTCCAAACGCAATTGACTTGCAAGCGCTTCGGCAGCATTCGTTTTATGCACCAGCTTTCCAATGGAGCTTACCCGATCAATGACGTCCTTGAGTTGATGGCCAGACGGTAAGATGGTCAAGGAGATCCCAGCATCGTTAATCTGCTTTAGCACCATGGGCGGCCCCGCATCTTCCGTAGCAAGCACTTGAGTAGGGCGAAGAGCCAAGATGCCCTCAGAAGAAAGACTACGGGCATACCCAACATTGGGTAAGCGAGTAGTTGCTGCAGGATAAATCGAGGTCGTATCTACTCCAACTAATTGAGTATTGGCTTTGAGTAAATAAACGATCTCGGTTAATGCACCGCCTATGCTAATCAAGCGCATCGAACTAGAAGCCACAACAGGACGTTCGTGTGCAAAGACCTCTAAACCAAGGCCCATCCATCCTGCTGCCGTTACCGATTTGACTAAGATGCTCCGGCGACAATGATTCATTTCAAGCCTCTACCGCCATTGAACGTGCAAGCAAGTCGTCCGCTAAAGCGCGCCAGGTACCTAACTCAGGCTTACCCGGTTTTCGCTCTCCAAAGAACATGGCAATTGCTTCACCTTCAGCATTAAACAGCTCCACCGAAGTCACGATGCCATCGTCGGTTGGCTTGCGCACAAGCCAAGCCTGGGCCACGGAATCCATTTGCAAATGGAGGTTAAAGCGAGGATCCATGACATTAATCCAGGATCCGATCAACATCACCTTTTGAATCGGTCCACTGTGAATCTGCAGCATGCCATGATTGCCTACAAACACCATCAGCGGAGTAGCGGTACTCGCTGCAATATCCAATAAGTCCTTTGCACAAGCGACCGGCAACGCTTGCACAAACTCGGGCTCGGCAAGGCGTAATCCTTGGGTTCGAGTTATTTTAAATTGCCTCAATAAACCAAAAAAGTCGTGTGTATCCTTCATCGTGCGCCAAGCTTGACGCCAGGCTGTCAGATCAATATCTCGATCTGGCAATTCAGTAGCAGGCCTATCCAGTGCAGTGACTTGCATTCCGAGAGTCTGATCATCGCTTTGGAATTGATGCAGTAATTCATCGAATTTTGCAGCATTGCTTTGTGACCTCAAATGGATTTTATGAATGGCTACGCCCGCCTTATCAAAGAATTGCAGACTTCGCTGCAGACCGTCTTTGCTCATTTCGCGAACCGCAAATCCATGCGCCCAGGCATGATAGAAAAGACGTAAGTCAATCTCGCCAACCATAAGTCCCACAGGCCCCTCTTGCGATGCGTTTTTATAAATGCCAACTTTTTCATGCACGCAGGATGTATTACGGGTCAGCGCCATAACCTCCCCCAGAGATTCAATGGAAGTCATAATTTCAGCCCACTTTGGATGCAGTCGGATGGCTTGCATCTCTCCCACGACTGAAGGGGTGGTATCCATGCCCAAGAAAGAAGCAAGCAACTCGCCCTCGGATATCCCCAGTTGCTTTGCAATGTCACGGTGGCGCATCTTTTCATTCGTACGGAGCATCCTGAATGATTGACGGATAAATTCGATGGATGGGTTCATGCTGTTTTCCTTAAAAGTCATAGCGCAGGGACACTTGCGCATTGCGTGGAGCCGAAGTGGCTGATTGCTGAGCAGCAGCTGCGTTATACATAGCTGAACTTACTGTCGTTACAGAGCCTTGAACGCCTGACCAGTTCCAGAAGGTGCTATTAAATACATTGTTTAGATTGAAATTCAGCGTTACTTGCTTGGATGGCTTCCAATAGCCCATCAGATTCAGGATCGATGATGCTGGTGTCAAAAACTGATTGGCGGTTCCGCCTGTATTGGAGTTAAAGTTGACATCGCTTGCTGCCTTACCTTGATTCCAGATGAGATTGGCAAACGCTCCCCATTCAACTGCGTCATACCGCAATCCCAGAATCGCGCGAAGGGGTTGAATCGTATTTAAAGGCGCAGAGATGCCATTTTGCATCTGTTGACCCTGGCTGTAAGCCATGGCTGCATTTGCTTGCCATCGTTTTGCAAAAGCCCAATCTGTCCTGACATCCCAACCTCGGATCGATACGCTGTTTAGATTTTGATATTGCAGAATGGCAGGGTTAACTGGATTCAGTAAAGAGCCCTGTGTTGTCACTTGTGCAATAAAGTCATCGTAATGATTGGCATAGGCTGATGCCTGATATCGCCAAGCGCCTACCCTGCCCCGAGAGCCGAGTTCGATGCCATTACCAGTCTGGGGTCTTAAATTGGGATTGGCAATGACACGGTAGTTCGAGCCAGGGCCAGTATTGGCATGGGTTGCTAAGGCCTGATCTGGTGTAGGCGCGCCAAATGCCCTACCCCAATTGATAAATGGCCGCAATGCAGTCGCCCAATTCCATACCGCTCCAAGCGCAGGAGAAACTGCAGCACCACTATTGGAATTAGTTAAGCCGGTTTGCGGCTTGATGGAATAACTGTCATAGCGAATCGCCGGTATCAGTGTAAGGTTGCCAAACTCCATTTCACTCTGAAAGAATGCACCGCCTAGGTCATATTTTGATGATGGCGCAGGTGTAATTGATGTGCCATTCCCAGCTGCATTGATACGACTAGATATGTCGGCAGAACTCCAATCTAGTCCATAAGTGAAGCGTTGATTGATGAAATTGGTAGTACTGCTCTCGAAGCTGGTATTGATTCCCTTGGTGTTTTGACTATAGGTATTCGTCCTTGACCGCCAGGGGTAGGACCTACCACCTCCAACAGCGGATTCTTGATACGATTTTTGGGTTACCGATGCATCTTGAAGGTAAAGCATGACTCTTGCCGCCTGAATCACCTCGTTTGCATAATCCCGATAGCGATATTCGCCCGATACCCGATCTCGGGATGTGGTGTCCGATGCAGTTGATGTGGCTACAGCCCTTGATAGATCCGATAGATTATTGACATTTTGCGTCAGGTTTTGCGATTCATAGGTAATTCCTATGCTGCTTGCCGAGTTGATGCGTGCCAACGCCTTTGACAGTACATACCAATTGCGATAATCAGCTGGGTTTGGCGCGCTTCGATTAATCCCCGTGGAGTAGTTTGAACCTTGATTTTCATATTGATGGCCGGATTGAAAATTACCAAGAATCATGCCCTGAACATCGTCACTCTTACCTGCATACGCTACTGATGTATTCGAAGAGTTATCCACACTGGAGTAGCCGGCCCGAGCAAAGCCCCCGGTATTCTTTCCCTGCTTTATAAAGTCAGTGGGATTGAATGTTTGAAAATACACAATGCCAGCCAGCCCATCACTGCCGTATTGAGTGGATGATGGTCCGCGGCTTACTTCAATTTTTCGAAAGCCATCGACATCTAAAAAATTTCCCCGGCCCGAAGACAGACTACCGAATGAAAATTGATTGGGTACGCGGATGCCATCGACTAAAAGTAGGACATTATTGCCCTGTAGACCACGAATATTGACGCTTTCTTGTCCGCCGCGGCCCTGTGCGCCAATGGCAAGGCTAAATCGTCCCGTTTGCTGAGGTACGGTAATGTCCGGCGAATCTTTAAATACATCGCCTACGTTTCGAGCGCCCAACTCCTGAATTTCCTCGGCCGTGGTAACCGTAACGATTCGCGGCACATTGTCGGTTTTCCGTTCGGATCGCGTGGCAGATACAGTGACCTCTTTGAGGTCTTTACTATCGAGTGCGCCACCTTGGTGTTGATTGACTACTTCTGCATGGTCGCGTGTTGCAATTTGTGCCCTTGCAGTCATTGATACAACCGTTATTGGCATTAGCAATGCCAATGCACCTCTCTTTAACCCGCTTTTCATATATCCCCTAGTTCGTTGAAACACTAGCTAGCGGCGGCGGGCTGTGGCATTGATGCAGTAAATGATTTACTGCATCAGTCAAACTAAATGATAATCATTATTAATTAGATTGTCAATCAATACTGCATTTCTCTTTCATCAGGTAAGCGCTGTAAATAATGCAGAAGAAGATAGAAGGAAGCGAATAGGGAGGCGATAGCACATCGGAATTGCTCTACCACTCTCTTGTGCAGGCCGAAAGCTCCAATGGCGAACGGTGTTAAGAGCAGATCGATCCAAGGCCGGATGGCCAGAGCTTTGAGCTAGATCCAGTCGCGCTACTTTGCCATGATCGGTAATACAGGCATACAGCATCACTGCTCCCTGCTCTCCATTCTCTCGGCTGGAGATCGGATAGTGGGGTTTGGGATTACGAAATTCCAATAGATCGGCAGATGGCGGTGTAATGGGCGCTGACATTAGCTCGGGTCTATTGCCTTGCAGATTGGTGGTTGGCACATCACTACCTAGCGATGGAGCATGAATAGCTCCTTGAGACTTTGTGAGGGGACGCTCAGCTACCGGCAGACTAGTAATTTTATTTACAGGGGCAATTGATTTTGATTCGACTAATTGAATCGGTAGCACTGACCGAGTGCCGTAATCCACTGGCTGCAATCCAAACCGAGCAATACAAGCAAATATGATCGCGTGCAGCAAAGAGACAAATAGGCTTAGTTTCCAGGGGATAATTTGCATCGAAACACCCTTACTTGGTTAGTATCAGCTTGCCAAGCTGAGTAATCCTCAAGGTGTAACAAACGCCATAGTGGTTAATAATGACCGAATTGCTGGCCCCAAACAAATCCAAGCTGGAATAGATTTTGGCTGGACCATTTACTGAGATACCAATCCATTGAGCATTGACTTTCAGATTGTTTTTACTCATCTACAGAATCTGCTGTGATTTTTTACTTATAACCCACACGGTCCAGAATCTTCTGGGCTGCTATTTGATTTAAACCAATCGAGGCGACAGAAATCTTCTCTACCTGATAAGGCCCTAACTCCTTGAGCGCAGGATTATCTACGCGCACGGTAGCAACAGCCGGCCATTCATTATTTCCATGCGCAAAATACGTTTGCGCAGAATCGCTAGCCAAATACTCAAGAAATTGAACCGCTGCTAAAGGGTGAGGGGCATTTTTGGCTACACCACCACCCGCGATATTGATGTGCACTCCGCCCGCATTCTGATTGGGCCAAACAAAGCCAATCTTGGACATGGCCGCAATATCTTCTGGCCTAGTAGAGCGCATTAAGCGAGCCAAGTAATAGGAATTGGTTAAAGCCACACCACACTCGCCAGACGCTACTGCGCGAATCTGATCGGTATCGCCGCCCTTGGGGCTACGCGCCATATTAGCCACCATGCCACTTGCCCAAGCCTCGGTGGCCTTTTCGCCATTACGCTCAATCAAGGCGCCCAGCAAAGAGAGCATGTAGGGATGGGATCCGGAGCGTGTACATACCTTGCCCTTATTCATCGGCTCAGCTAATTTTTCATAGGTGTTGACATCACCAGGCTTAACGGTGTTTTTGTTGTAGACCACAATCCGCGCACGGGTTGAAAAACCAAACCACGTTGTGCCATCAGTATCTGCTTTAGCTCGCAGACTGACTGGAATACGTTCGTTCAGGTATTTGGATTGGATGGGCTTAAAAAAGCCATTGACCTGGGCTCGCCATAATCGTGCTGCGTCAACCAAGAGAATGACGTCAGCCGGGCTTTTACTGCCTTCACTATTTAAGCGCTCAATCAATGCATTGTCATCTGCCTCAATGCGATTAATCTTGATCCCAGTCGATTTGGTGAAATTCGCATACAAGGCCTCATCCGTTTGATAATGGCGTGCCGAATACAGATTAAGGACTTTCTCATTGCTGGGCTGTGCGTATACAGGCACTTGAAATCCAAGCAGTAAAGCGAATGGCAAAGCGATCAGTCTATTTCTCATCATTATTCGTTCCAGCAGAGCAGGTTTTTGTATTAGTCTCCACTATATCATAATAAGAATGATTATCAATAAGATTTAAAAGGTACTGCTTTAATTCCAATAAAAAAGCCCCGATTGGGGCTTTTTAACGATAGCTCCCTTTGGTGCTATTCCAAAATACTTCGTAGCATCCAAGCTGTTTTTTCGTGGATTTCAATGCGCTGGGTTAAAAGATCTGCGGTAGGTTGATCATTGGCCTTATCTACCAGCGGAAATAAATTACGCGCCGTTCGCGCTGCTGCCTCTTGCGCCATCACTAAGTGACGTACCATCGCCTCAGCCTTAGGCACGCCGCTTACTTCTTTAATAGAGGCCAGTTTATGAAACTCCGTATAGGTAGCGGGCGCAGGATGGCCCAGTGCCCGAATGCGTTCTGCAATTTGATCTAAAGCAGTCCACTGCTCGGTATATTGCGACATAAAGAGTTGATGCAGGCTGGTAAATTGGGGTCCCGTCACATTCCAATGAAAATTATGGGTCATTAAATACAGGGTGTAACTATCTGCTAAGAAGGCAGACAGGCCATGCGCAATCTTTTTGCGGTCTGCTGTCGCAATACCAATATTGATTGCCGGCAAGGTGATACCGACCGGCTTAGTCTTCGCTTTCATATGCTGTCCTTATGTAGGTGGTGTTTGATAACTAAAAAACACGCCACTTGCTACCCTACCACCATTCACTGATTTACAGCCATAATAAGCACCGAGTGTCCCCTAAGGGGTCGCCAATGCGCTTAATTCAAACGAAAGGCATCTATGCAAGTTTTTGTCATCAATCCGACTTTAAAAACCGTTAGGGCAATCGATATTCTCGGCTCACTTGATGATGTTCGGGCGCTGATTGGTTTTGATTCAATTGATTCGGATGAAATCGATAACAATGGCGACCGGCTATTTTTTGATGAGGAGTGCTTTATTCGCCAACAAGATGGTGTGGGTCGCTTTAGGGTTGATAGCTTAGCCCCCGTCGCTGGCATCGGTGTTATCGCCAATAGCCGTGATGAAGCGAAAAGCATTCAAGCCCCCGAAGTATCGTTGCAGGACTTAACGAAGCGCATTACCTTCATCTAAGCACGGCTATGCCCAATCCCACTGACTACCAGATCGAAATCGCAGACGGGATTGTGTTGATTAAAAATCAAAACACCACGATCGGCTATAGCCGATTTACGCAGGCAGGCGATGTGGAGTACATCTACGTCAACCCCATGTACCGCCGTCAAGGCTATGGCACCCTTTTGCTCGATGAAATTCGCCGCATTGCCGGGCAGATTGGTGCAATCCACACACCGGTATCACCGCTCGGAACCGCATTCTTCGGAGCATTGAACATTGCCCTGCCCGATCCAGCTATACCGCAGCTAGACGCCAAAGCGAGGTGACTTCGGCCTTTCGAGCGTGATGCAAGGGGTCGCTTGCATCGCTCACTTTAGGATGATTCGGTCTAGCGTCCCTTTTCTCGATCACCCTTAAGCCGGCCGCCGCAATCCAGGACAGTAATTCCTCACGTGAGCGCAATTGCAAATGCTCTGCTAAGTCGGACAGAATGAGCCAGCCCTCGCCCTCTGGTAGCAGGTGCTCTTTTAACTGGGATAAAAACCCTTTAAGCATCATGCTGTCCAGGTCGTAAATAGCTCGTTCAATTGGCGAGCTGGGTCTAGCTGGTAGCCAAGGGGGATTACAGACAATCAAAGTAGCCTTTTCTGGAGGAAACAGATCTGCATTCAGAATCGCAATCTGCTGCCCAAGCCCTAATTGCTCGATGTTTGCGCTAGCGCAGGCGAGTGCCCGCGGATCTTGATCGGTACCAATAATCTGCTCTATACCGCGCTGCGCCAGTACTGCAGCCAACACACCCGTTCCTGTACCAATATCAAAGGCCAATGAGTTGACTTTTAGTGCGGGCGGAAGTGGCGCCATTGCCACTAGCTCTACGTATTCGCCGCGTATGGGTGAGAAGACACCGTAATGGGGAAATAGGCGTTGAGCACCCTCTTTAAGTGGTGGAATCACCACCCCTTTTTTGCGCCACTCATGGGCGCTGATGATGCCAAGTAATTCGCGTAAGGAAAGCACGTAATCGTCTGTCACAGTTCCAAAGACCTCGAGGCAAGCCTTCGTCACATCGGGCGGCCGTCGCAGTGGAATAGCATGGTCAGCCGATACCGGAATCAAAATCGCATCCAAAATTCTGGCGCGCTGCGCCTGAGCCTGCCGGTGCTGATTAAACACAGCTTTTGGCTCCACCGTATTGACCGCATCTGGATTCAGCTTGGCTTGGCTCGCTGCCTTTTTTCGCTTGCGCTTAACTGGTCGCTCAGCCCGCCGCGCAAGCGCCTGCAGCAATTGTTTGGCATTTTGATAATCACCACGCCATAAAAAAGTGCTCCCTTCGGAAGTAAGGCGATATGCCGCGTCAGCCGTTAGTGTATCGTCTGCAATCACTACTTTTTTGGGTGGCGGCAATCCTTTTTCTGACTGCCATCGCACATCATGAACAGCATCGCCTTCTGTCCAGCGCATGCGATTGTCGCTGTCATTCATTACTGACCTGCAGTAAAGCAGCCTTGAACTGCTCTACCGGTTGTGCGCCCTGAATCAGGATACGGTCGTTCAATATTACGGCAGGCACCGAATGAATCCCGGCATCTAAATAATATTTCTGCTGTTCACGCACCGCATCTTTAAATGCATCGCTGGCAAGCACCTCTGCAGCGCGCAGGCGATCCAAGCCGGCCCTATCAACGGCATCCAGCACATTTGTGGGCTCATCCAAATTAACGGCAAGCGAGAAATACGTACCCAATAATTCTTTTTTGAGGCGGTGCTGCGCATCACTCCCAAATTCAAGCCCAGCCCAATGCAACAGTCGGTGGCAGTCAAAGGTGTTGTAGACCCACTTGCGCCCTTCTGGATGAAATGCAAAGCCGACCTCTGCTGCTCGCTTACGAATCTGCTCTTGGTTTTCACGAACTTGCTTTGGACCAACGCCGTACTTTTCAACCAAATGCTCAATGACGTCCTGGCCACCGATTGGCATTTGCGGATTTAATTCAAACGGCTGAAAGTGCAACTCCACTTGCACCTGATCACCGAGCTCCGATAAGGCTTGCTCTAGGGCACCCAAACCGACGGCACACCAAGGGCAGGCAATATCCGATACAAAATCAATCTTGACTGTTTTCATTATTTTTTCTATATCGCCTAGATTAAGCGGGAGGATGATCTTCTGGGCCGACTTTGAGTGCAATCAAAAAACGGGAAACCATGTTGTAGGCCGCGATCACGGTGACTAACTCGACCGTACACGTATTGCCTAAAGCATCGCGTAAACGCACCATCAGCTGATCGTCCACCTGAATGTTTCGGGTCATCTGCAGCGTGAGCTCGGCGGCATCACGCTCGACTGAACTAAAGCAGGCTGTTGGGAATTGGGGCGTGCCCAGCAAACGCAAAGCCTCGACCTGTTCTTCAGTACCGCCCGCTTTTCTGAAGGGCGGCGCATGGTGAAAAAATTCATACTCAGCGCCATTTAAAACCGCAACCCCGCACATCGCTAACTCCCGTAACTTGGGATCTAAAGCCAAGTTATTGCGAATCTCGCCGACAAAGTGATTCCAACCCTCTGCAATCGGAATGCTGTGCAAGAGCATGCGATCTAAATTAATAAAGCTTCCGCCGCGGCGCTTGCGGATCGCGGCAACCAAGTCCGCAGGTTCAGCCAAATCAATCGGAATGTAAGGAATTGGGCGATTTTGAGGGGTTTCAGACATGGTGAGAATTTCGTATAGAAAGAGGATTAATTAAGGTCAAAGACTACCACCCATTAGCAGTGTGTTTGATAATAGAGGATGTTAAGGAATACCTACCGCCAATGAAGCCGATTCTCAATATTGCCGCATACCAATTTGTTCGCCTGGAGGCGCTCGAGGATCTTCGCCAGCAGATGCTCGATGCTCTGAATGCACGCCAACTGAAGGGCACTGTTCTACTGGCCGGAGAAGGCATCAATTTATTTTTAGCTGGACATGAGCTCCAAATTCGGGAGTTTGTAACCTGGCTACGCAGCGATCAGCACTTTGCACCCATTGAAGTCAAAGAAAGCTGGTCAGACCATCAGCCCTTTAAGAAAGCTCTGGTCAAAATCAAGAATGAAATCATTCGTATGAATCACCCTGCTATTCAGCCAGAAACGGGCAGAGCCCACTTCATAGCGCCAAGCAAACTGGCAGAGTGGCTCGAACGCGGTACCGACGACTTAGGGCGAGAGGTTGTGATGATTGATACGCGCAATCAATTTGAGGTCGAATACGGCACCTTTGAAAATGCGGTGCATTTCAACATTCAAAAGTTCAGTGAATTTCCAGAAGCGATCCGAGCGCATCAAACCGAGCTGGCGGATAAAACACTCGTTAGTTTTTGTACGGGCGGGATCCGCTGTGAAAAATCAGGGCTTTACATGCGCGAGATCGGTATAGAACACAGCTACCAACTGGAGGGCGGCATCCTCAAGTACTTTGAGGATGTAGGCTCAGCGCATTACCAAGGCAGTTGCTTTGTCTTCGATGAACGTGAAGCACTGGAACCCACCCTAGAATCGATTGGCATCGAGCAATCGATTCGCAAGAAGCAGGCTTAATTTAGGTCGACTTACCGACCAGCTCGAAGTGCTCTACAAAAGGCGGTTTTGTTAAGTAAGGCCCCACAATCGCACGCCAATCGGTAAAGAGTGCGGACTCCCTGAAATCTACCATGTGATTTTCGAGCGTATCCCAGTAAATCATGAGTAGGTAACGTTCGGGCGACTCCACGCAGTGATTTACCTTATACCCACGAAAGCCTTTTGATTTTGAAATTACCGTCTCTAAGCCGCGAATAATGGCCTCATTAAATTCTGCTTGCTTGCTGGGATCAATTTGAATATCGCAGTGCTCCAAAATCATGGCGCGTTTCCTCTTAAAAAATATGTAATCACCCTATAGTAACCCCCAATAAACCCTCTTTATAAAAATGCGTATTTAATGCAAGCCAAGCAAGATCCTTCGAATGCCATAACGCTCTCAGCATGGGAACTGTTTATTGGATTCACCAAAATTGGCCTATCGGGTTTTGGCGGTGTATTGCCTTGGGCGCGGCGCACGATTGTGGAACAAAAGCAGTGGATTACTGCCGCAGAATTTAACGCCATTTTAGGGATCTGCCAGCTTGTTCCTGGACCCAATATTGTCAATCTTGCTGTGTGCGTTGGCTCCCGTTTTGGCGGGGCAAAAGGCGCTCTCGCAGCAGTCATGGGGCTACTGCTTGCACCGATTGGTGTGGTCCTGCTATTGGCTATGCTGTATGACCACTTAAGTTACCTTGAGCCTGTCCAGGGCATGCTCCGCGGCATATCCGCCGTCGGCGTTGGCTTAATTGCAGCAACGGGTTTTAAGATGTTGCGTGAAGAATTACGCTACCCACGGATGTTGCTGGTTGTTGTAGTAACCCTATTCATTGCTACTTGGCTTCGCTTGCCACTCGGGTGGGTTGTCTTCATTGCTTCGCCACTCGCCCTATTCATTGCTTGGCATAAAGCAAAGGGGGTTACGTGATCTTGCTGAGTTTGTTTCTCACCTTATCTGCCTTCTCATTGATTGCCTTTGGCGGAGTCAATGCCTTATTGCCAACGCTCTTTGCAATTGCGGTCGAACAAAAACAGTGGATTGACGCTGAAACGTTTGCCCATTATTTTGCGATTGCCCAAGCGGCACCAGGACCTAATTTAATGACGGTAACCTTGATTGGGTGGCATGTCAGCGGCCTGGTAGGTGCGTTGATAGCCACACTAGCCATTTGTTGGCCATCATCTATCATGATATTTTGGCTGCAGCGTTTGATTAGTACCATGCGGCATGAGCGAGCCAAACAAACCATTCAATTTGCGGCAGCAGCGCTTGCAGTTGGACTCATTCTTGCTTCGGCCTGGCAGATTGCCCTGCAGATTAATACCAGTTGGATTGCTTATGCTTTAACACTCGGTACAGCAGTCATTGCTACCGCAACCCGCTGGCATCCGATGTACCTCATTCTGATTGGCGCTGTTTTGGGATTGCTGGGCCTGATCTAAGCTTACTTCAGTGCTTGGTAGGTCATGATGCCCAGGAAAGTCAGTACAAGGGAGCCAATCACGTGCAGCAACGCAGTTCCCACTGCCCAAGTGTATTCACCGGTTTGCATCATCTCCACCACCTCAGCAGAAAAACTCGAGAATGTGGTCAGTCCACCTAGAAATCCGGTAATGATAAATAAACGCCACTCGGGCCCGATGGCAGCATTGTTACCAAAAAAGGCAACGGCAATGCCAACACAATAACCGCCAAACAAATTAGCCAACAAGGTACCCATGGGAAAGCCCGAAACCATCCCAGTGCCCAAGACGTTAAAACCAGCGCGCAACAGCGCACCGAAGCCAGCTCCACAAAAAATCGCTACAAGTGATGTCCCCATGGCTTGATTGTAGTTAATGAATAAGGAAGGACAACATACTAATCGAGCCCATTTCAATGCCATTGGTAATGATTTCAAGCTGCTCGTCTTCCCTCTGAAGCGCTAAAGGGTACAAGGCAGGCCAATAGTGCTCTGGGGTCGGAATCGATAATCGCGCCGCATGACCTGCCCTTTGCCACTCCAACACAGGAGGGTGCTGCTTAGCTAAGATTTGGCTCGTAAAAAACTGATTGAACTCAATAGCCCATGGGAGTGGAACCGCATCCGCATCCCATTCGATTAAGCGCAAATTATGGACAATGTTTCCGCTGCCCAGAATAAGGATGTTTTCATCGCGCAAGGGGGCTAATTGTTTGGCTAACGTGTAGTGCTCCTCTGCACTAAGCGATCCATCGAGACTGAGCTGCACGACTGGGACATCGGCGCGCGGATACAGGTAGTGCAATACCGACCATGCACCGTGATCTATGCCCCATTCGTGCTCCTCTAAAACCACCGCCTGACTCATCAAGTCGCGGACGCGATAGGCTAAAGCTGGGCTGCCCGGTGCCGGATATTGAATATCCAATAACGCTTCAGGGAAGCCACTAAAGTCATGAATGGTTTTAGGCTTTGGCATGGCCGTAAGCCAAGTGCCTCGGGTCAGCCAGTGGGCTGATATAACTAAGATGGCATCGGGTTTTTGCAGGCGCTTACCAAGGGATGCCCATGCCGCAGTGTGGCGATTTGGCTTTAGGGCATACATCGGGCTACCATGCCCAATGAAAACGGTGGGCTGGCGGTACTGGCTCATTTCAAGCGCGGGGTGCGCATGAATTCAAATTGGGTGGAATGAATGCCAAACGGCAGGCTGCAACTTAACCAAATACATAACCAATGTGCGCAGCAACCAGTGCAAACAGAATTGCCAAGCTGGTTGCAACGGCCAGCATAACAATTAGGGTAATGATCTTTTTATTGATCTCGTCTTTACTTTCCTTGTGCCACTCATTCATGACTCATCCTTATGAAATACCTACTGAAGGCATTGATTGGTTTGCCGTAATTATCCACCATCTGAGCTCGGGTCAGAGGGAGTTTGGGCCTACTTAACGTCCGCGGCCAGCTTTGCGCATCATGCCTTTGCCACCACCAAAACCACTGGGCGGCTTTCCGCCCGCGCCTTGAGGGCCTTTTCCTGCTGGCGGCCGTGCTGGCGGTTTAGCGATCACTGGACGGGCTGGGGTCTTCGCAGCGGGTTTTTTTTCTTCAGTCACGATGGGCTCCTGTGGATATCATGTTGTCATGATAAGTGCCTTTTCAATAGAAGCAATAGCTGTCAACGCAATTCCGTTGATTTTGGCTATCACCATTCATGAGGCTGCGCACGGTTACATTGCCAAACGGCTGGGGGACAATACCGCTTACCTGCTCGGAAGGGTGACCTTAAACCCCTTGAAACACATTGATTTGGTGGGTACCCTAGTCATTCCATTGGCCTTAATTCTGCTGAATTCGGGCTTTTTAATTGGTTATGCCAAGCCCGTTCCCGTGCGCTTTGATCGACTCAAAAACCCTAAAATCGACATGATTTGGGTTGCCCTCGCCGGCCCAGGCTCCAACTTTATTCAAGCGATTATCTGGGCCACCCTCTGGTTTATGCCGCAACTGCTGGGCATCGATGAGCCCTATTTGGGGGCGGCTGCCAAAGCGGGGGTGATGTGGAACATCAGCCTCCTCGTCTTTAATCTATTGCCGATTCCGCCGATGGATGGTGGGCGAGTGCTAACCGGCCTATTGCCTTACCGCCAAGCAGTGACTTTTAGCCGAATTGAACCTTGGGGCTTTTTTATTGTCTTGGGCCTAGCCCTCAGCGGATTGATTGGTGTTTGGTGGATGCAGCCCTTAAGCGGCTTCTTTTTGTCGATCATCCGTTATTTGATGTGGCCCCTGCAGCACTTGTTATAAAAAAGCGGTTTCAGTCGCCTAAAAAAGCAAGTAAGTCGGTTATGCTGTTTCAGTACATCCCTTTTCTATTTATTAGGAGTTCCCATGTCCCTTAAGCCGCTTCCTACTACCGCTAGCCTAAGCATATTGGCCGCATCCCTTGCTTTGATTACTGCAAGCCCCGCTTTCGCACAGTTTCAAAAAGCAGAAGATGCGATTAAATACCGTCAAAGCACATTCAGTGTGATGGCAACCCATTTCAGTCGAATTGGCGCAGTTGTTAAGGGCGAAGTGCCTTACAACAAAGAAGATGTTGCTAAAAATGCAGCCATCATTGCCACACTATCGAGCCTGCCTTGGCAAGCCTTTGGACCCGGCACCGAGGGTGGTAAGGCCCAACCAGCAATTTGGACTGAGGCTGCTAAATTTAAAGCAGGATCAGAGAAAATGCAGACTGCGGTTGCCGAACTCAATCAGGCAGCACAGTCAGGCAATCTGGAGAGCATCAAAAAAGCATTTAGTGCTACTGGGCAAACCTGCAAAGCCTGTCACGATGACTTTAGAAAGAAATAATTCCTAGGGCATAAAGCAGCAGTAAAGCGATTGCACACAGCGATACCAATGCGGTGAGTCGCTGGGGTGCGCCATCTTTAGAGGCAAGGAGTGCTGAAGCAGGTAGGCCCTTACCATCGCGCTCCACATCAAGCTCTTTATCACCCTGAATCATCGGTAATATTAAAGACTCACGCTTTACCCATTGGTGATACCCAATCGCAAGCAGGTGCAGACCAATTAATCCAAAGAGGATGTTGGAATTGAAGGCATGAATGCTGCTGATTAAACTCACAGTAGCATTCGATACATACTTGGCAAGCGGCCCTTGAAAGGCAATGTCATCATCCGTAAATAGGCCGGTGCTGGCTTGTATACCCACCACCAGCAATAAAGCGATCACCGATAAACTGCCCAAGGGGTTGTGGCCCAGACCGCTACCTACCTTACCACCCAGAAAGGCAATCAAGCGCTGTGGGCTCGGAACAAAGGTCGTGAAACGCGAGTGCACCGCGCCAATAAATCCCCATAGCACCCGAAATAAAACCAAACTCAATGCGGCATAGCCACAGTAAGCGTGCCATTGCATCCAATAGCCGCCGATATTGACGCAGATCACCGCGCCCGCAATGCAGATAACCAGAAACCAATGAAACAGCCTGGTGGGTAAATCCCAAATGCGCAGGGGTTTTTTCATAAAGAAAAGAATAAAGCAATCCCACAGCCAATACTAGCCATGGGACTCATGATGCGATGCCTTAATCGATCTTTGGCAACTCTTTTTGAATGATCTTTAAGCCCTCGCGCAAAATAGAGTCATAGCGGTTGCGCTCAGCACGAATGGTTTCTGGATTCCATTCAAAAAAGCCTTCGCCAGTCTTCATGCCTAGCTTGCCGCTTTTAACGCGATCACCTAAACTTTTTGCGATATTGGGTGAATTATTGAGTGAAGGATAAATACTCGCCCCTGCTGCAGCATGAATCTCTAAGCCTGCATGGTCGCGCTGCATTACTGGGCCAGCTGCGAGGTAGCGGAAACCAAAACCAAAGCGGACGGCTTTATCGATGTCCTCTGGTGTAGCAATACCTTCGTCGATTAGATAAAACGCCTCGCGCGAGAGCGCATGCTGCAAGCGGTTAGCCAAAAATCCATGCAAGTCTTTTTTCACCATCACCGGTACCATGCCGCAGGCTGTCATCAAACGCGACAAACTCTCGGCCACCATCTTGGCGGTCTTCTCGCCACAAACAACTTCAACGCAGGGTACGATGTGCGCCGGCATAAAGAAATGCAAGCCAATCATCCGAGCTGCGGTTTTGAGACCATCGGCGATTTCACTAATCGGAAAGCTGGAACTATTGCTAGCCAATACCGTTTCAGGTTTGCACCGCTTCTCCAGCTCAGCAAAAAGCGATTGCTTTAAGTCGAGTCGCTCGGGGATGCACTCAATCACCAAATCCACATCGGCCCAATCGACCTCATCCAGAGAGCCAGCCACGGTCAGCAAATGAATGCGATTTTCATAACCCAACTCAGTCATGGCGTTCGCAAAATAATTGGGTAGGTGCGCACGACGCTCGGTGGTCAGCTCAACTACTTGCGTGGCGCAGCCGCCACGCGCGCATACGGCAGCAACATCGGCGCCCATGGTGCCGCCACCGATAATCACTACCTTCGTTTCTGCCGGAGTAAACAGCATCTTATTTTCCTTTCAGCACGGGTGCAGTACGCGTTGCCGCTGGCACCATAAAATCAAAATCACACCCAATATCAGCTTGGGTAACGGTGGTTTGGTAAAGGCGCCGATACCCTGTGGCGGGGATATTTAAGCGCACGGCGGGCGGAGCTAATTCAGCCAGGCGGCGCGCAATTTCTGCATCATCTACTAACAATTCAATGCGGCGTGCATCCACATCCAATTCAATCACATCGCCATTACGTACAATCGCTAACGGGCCATTTTCGGCCGACTCGGGGGTAATGTGCAGCACGATCGTGCCAAATGCCGTACCACTCATGCGCGCATCGGAGATCCGCACCATGTCTTTGACTCCCGCCTGCGCCAGCTTTTTAGGGATTGGCAAATAGCCTGCCTCTGGCATGCCGGGCGCCCCTTTGGGGCCCGCATTTTGCAAAACCAGAACGTCGTCCGCCTTCACATCCAAATCATCTCGATCTATGCGCAGCGCTAAATCTTCCAGTGAACTAAACACCACTGCGCGGCCACGGTGCTTGAGTAAGGCCGGCGATGCGGCAGAGTGTTTAATCACGGCACCACGCGGCGCTAAATTGCCTTTTAATACAGCTAAACCGCCAACCGGGAAAATCGGCTCTTGCGCAATCCGGATGACTTTGCGGTTACGTGTCACGGGGGCAGCATCAATCTCTTCGCCTAAGGTTCTACCACTGACGGTCATGCAATCCAAGTATAGAAGGGGCTTTAGCTCACGCAATACCGCCATCAGTCCACCGTCTTCATTGAGGTGTTCCATATAATGCATGCCGCTGGGCTTTAAATCGACCAGCACTGGAACAGTACGGCCCAAACGATCAAATGCCTCAAGGTCAATTTTGACGCCCAAGCGTGCAGCAATCGCCGTGAAATGAATTAAGGCATTGGTTGAGCCGCCGATGGCATGCAGCACCGTCAAGGCATTCGTCAGCGACTCCAAAGTCAAGATGCGTGCCGGTGTTAACGCTTGCTCCGAGGACATCTGCGCCAACTCCACTGCCCTGCGTCCTGTGAGTTCAGCCAAGCGAAAGCGTTCGGCCATCACGGCGGGTACTGCGGCGGTTCCAGGCAGGCTCATACCGGCTGCCTCGACCATACAGGCGATGGTGCTAGCCGTGCCCATCACCATACAGGTGCCGGTAGTGGGAGCGAGTTTTTCATTCACGGCATCGATTTCAGCTTGATCAATTTCATTGGCGCGGAACTTGGCCCAATAGCGACGGCAATCAGTGCACGCACCTAAGCGATCACCCTGATAGGTGGTGGTCAACATCGGTCCGGTTGGAATCGAGATGACGGGTACATCAACACTGGCGGCGCCCATTAGTTGCGCCGGTATGGTCTTATCGCAACCGCCAATCAAGATGACCGCATCGACGGGCTGGGCGCGCATCATCTCTTCGGTATCGAGCGCCATCAAATTACGCAAATACATACTAGTTGGAAAAGCAAAGGATTCATGTACCGATATGGTCGGAAAAACCATCGGCATGCCGCCAGCTTGCATCACACCGCGTTTAGCCGCCTCGATCATTTGCGGGACATTGCCATGACAAGGATTGAAATCACTAAACGTATTTGTGATTCCAATGATGGGTCGGTCGAGCGCGCTATCGCTAAAGCCCATGGCTTTAATAAAAGCCTTTCGCAAAAATAGGGAAAAACCAGCATCGCCGTAACGGGTTAGGCCCTTACGCATTCCGCTTGGCTTGTCATTTTGATTGGCTGAATTGCTCAAGGGGGGTTCCTGTTGATATCGGTTTGAGAAAGTGGTGAATTTGTTAAATCCACTTACAATGGTGCATTATTTCAATAAAAACAGTAGTGAGACATGATCCCCGTCAATTCGGTGTTGCAGGTCGGTTCGTTTCCGGAAATTATGCAAGCGGAAATCAACCAACGTCTGAAAACAGTGCAGTTAGTCGATCCCCATGAGCCAGTTCCTGCTGGCCCCTATGAGGCCATCCTAACGCGCTCCAACACCCTCATTCCCGAAAGCCTTCTTCAGCAAATTCCAAGCTTGAAGGTAATCGCCTGCTGCGGAGTTGGTTACGACAATCTCCCCTTAGATTACCTGAAGACCCATGGCATTCAGGCAAGCACTACGCCTGGCGTTCTGAATGATGCCGTTTGCGAACTAGGCATTGGCCTCCTCTTTGCTTTGCTGCGTCGTCTACCTGACGCCGACCGATTCGTTCGCTCTGGTGCATGGCAAGAGCAAGCCTTCCCTATTACGACCACCCTAGCTGGCAAAACCATTGGCATCGTAGGTTTAGGGCGAATTGGCCAAGACCTAGCCAAACGCCTCGAGCCGTTTGGCGTCACCATTGCCTATACAGGGCCTAGCGCTAAAAAATGTGCTTACACCTTCTATAGCAGCGCCGTTGCGCTGGCCGAGGCAGCCGATGTGCTGATATTGACTTGCCCAGGAGGCCCTGAAACGGAGCGCATGATCGATGCGGCGGTCTTAAATGCCCTCGGACCTAATGGGTATTTAATCAATATTGCGCGCGGTAGCGTCGTGGATGAATCAGCACTGATTTCTGCATTGCAGCAAAATCGCATCGCCGGAGCAGCACTCGACGTGTTTGAAAACGAGCCCCAGTTGAATTCCGCCTTCATCCCGCTCCATAATGTGGTGCTGAGCCCCCACATCGGCAGCGCTACCCGTGAAACGCGCCAAGCCATGACCCGTTTGGCAATTGATAACTTAGAAGCATTTTTTAACCACCGTCCTTTATTAACACCGATCCATTAGAAACCGGAGATCCCATGTTGACCCCCAAGCCTTCCTCACTGTCCGCAGTTCTCTCACCTGTTATCACGCCATTTAATGCGGATGGTAGCCCTAATATTCAAAAGCTATTGAAGCAATGCAAATGGCTTGAGGCGAATGGCGTTGGCCATGCTGTCTTTGGTACTAACTCTGAAGCCAATTCAATTTCTACCTTACAAAAGCTGCACGCACTCGATGAGCTGATTCGAGGCGGACTGGATCCCGCGCACATGATGCCCGGTACCGGCGCTTGCTCGATTGATGCGGCAGTGCAAATGACCAAGGCAGCCGTAGACGCCAAATGCGGCGGGGTCTTGATGCTGCCGCCCTTCTATTACAAAGACATTTGCGATGATGGCTTATTTGCCTATTTTGCAGAGGTAATTGAAAAGGTGGGCGATCCAAAATTACAAATTTACATCTACAACATTCCACCCGTCACCAAGATTTCATTAAGCCTGGCACTGCTAGAGCGCCTCGTGAAGACCTATCCTAATACCGTTATTGGCATGAAAGATAGCTCGGGCGATTGGGCTTACACCGAGTCGGTAATTAAGGTATTGGCTCCAGAAGGTTTCCGAGTCTATGCTGGCAGTGAAGTATTTTTAATGCGCACGATGCGTGCTGGCGGCGTCGGCTGCATCTCGGCAACAGCGAACGTAAACCCTAAGGCGATTGCCACTTTGACTGCAAACTGGCAAGCCGCTGGCGCAGACCAGCATCAAATCGAGTTAGATCAAGTTCGCGCCATCTTCCAAAAGTATCAAATGATCGCTGCCCTTAAAACGGCAGTAGCGCACTACAGCAAAGATGCCGACTGGCTGCGGATACGCCCACCTTTGGTGCCTTTAAGTGCCGATCAGCAAAAGAAATTAATCACCGAATTGGAGCAAATTCACTTCTCCATGCCTGGTCTTTAAGGAAGCAGTTGGATTTTTGCCAAATATAATGTTTACTTGCTACACCCTTTAACAAAACGTACTAGGAGATAACAAAAATGAAACTATTTAAAATCCTTGCACTGACGCTCAGCCTAGGCTGCATGAGCGTGCAGGCGCAAAATCTATCTATTGCTACCGGCGGTACCGGCGGGGTTTATTACCCTATGGGCGGTGGTTTGGCAGCGGTTTTGTCAAAGCACGTCTCTGGTATGTCAGCGACTGCAGAAGTCACTGGCGGTTCTGTCGATAATTTGAAATTAATTGGTACTGGTAAACCCTATGTTGGTTTCTCGATGGCCGATGCTGCAAAAGACGCCATCTCTGGTGAAGACAAATTTAAGGGCAAGCCAATTGATCTGCGCACCTTATTAATTCTGTATCCAAATTTGATGCACGTTGCAACAGTGGAATCCAGTGGCATTAAAACCATGCAAGACCTCAAGGGCAAGCGCGTTAGCACTGGCTCCCCCGGCAGCGCGACCGAAGTAATGGCCTTCCGTCTCCTAGAAGCAGCTGGCATTGATCCCAATAAAGACGTGAAGCGCGAGCGTTTGAGCGTTGCTGAGTCTGTGAATGCCGTAAAAGATCGCAAGATCGATGCATTCTTTTGGGTTGGTGGTTTGCCAACGGCAGCGGTTACCGATTTAGCCAATAGCCCTGGCATGAAAATTGTGATGGTGGATACGTCTGCTGAAGTTCCTGCCATGAATAAAAAGTATGGCAACCTGTACTTCCCATCGACCATCACAAAGCAAACCTATAGTGGCATGGCAAAAGACAATAGCGTTGCTGCCGTTGCCAATATTTTGGTTGTCAGCTCAGCCATGTCGGATGCCGAAGCCTACAAAATCGTCAAGGCTATTTTTGATAACCAATTGGAACTCGTTCGTTCGCATGCAGAGTACCGCAATGTGAAGCTCGAGAATCAAAAGGTAGGCTCAACACCGGTTGCATATCATCCAGGTGCCTTGAAGTACTTTAAAGAAAAAGGCATCAAGGTCAATTAATTGCCCAAAAGGCAATGGCGTTTGAATGCAAGACAGAAAACTAGGCAGGGACATGACGCAAGCTGCAATTGATACAGCAACACAAGAAAAGTTAGACGCCTTCATTAAGCAGGAAGAGGGTGACTCCAATAACTACAAAGGCTTATTGGCTAAATTTATAGTCTTGGTTGCTGTTGGCATGTCCTTGTTTCACTTGTATGCAGCCTATTACATCGTGCCAACCCACCAGTTACGGGTTGTGCACGTTGCTTTAGTACTGTTTTTGGTTTTCCTGAGCTTTCCGATTTCAAATCGATTTAAAAATCGACTGATGTGGTGGGACATTATCTTTAGTCTCTTAGCGGTCTACATTTCGTATTACATTCTCAGTGGCGGCGATGACTTCACCGATCGCAACACCGCCCCCGACCCCAAAGATGTTTACCTTGGTGTTGCCTTAATTCTCCTTATCTTGGAGAGTGTGCGCCGCACCAACGGCATGATTCTCGTCACGGTGACGGTGTGCTTCTTGCTGTATGCCCTATTTGGCAATTACCTACCAGCGCCCTGGACCCATAAGGGATATGACTTAGATCGCTTGGTTGGTTTCATGTACATGACTTTAGAGGGTATTTATGGAACCGCGGTAGATGTGTCGGCAACCCTCATTATTCTCTTCACTATTTTCGGTGCATTTTTGCAGTTCACTGGTGCCGGAAAGTTTTTTATTGATTTCTCATTTGCGGCAATGGGCGGTAAATCATCGGGCGTTGGCCGGACGATCGTACTGTCATCCTTCCTGCTGGGCGGCCCCTCGGGTTCTGGTGTGGCCACCACCGTAACGGTTGGCTCTGTAGCAGCGCCCATGCTAGATAAGGTGGGTTACGAAAAAAATGCTGCAGGCGGCTTACTGGCGGCGGGCGGATTGGGTGCAATTATTTCCCCTCCGGTACTCGGCGCTGCAGCCTTCCTGATTGCCGACTTTTTAAAGATTTCCTACCTTGATGTATTGCTGATGGCGTGCATCCCGACCATTTTGTTTTACCTTGGCCTATTTGTCATGGTTGAGATTGATGTCCGCAAATACAAAATGAAGAGCATCCATTTTGAAACCGCGGAGAGTGCTTGGCAGCTAACTAAGAAGTATTGGTTTCATTTCTTCTCCTTGATTTCCATTGTGGCGTTCATGTTGATGGGCTTTTCTCCCGTCATGTCGGTATTTGCCGCGACCGTCGTGTCTGCCCTGACAAGCATGCTGCGCGAAGATACCGCCATCATTCCGTATGCTTGGTTCAAAGGAAAGATGCCAATCCTGTCAGGCTTGTATAACTCCAACCTTACGAAATCCTTAGCTGCGGGCTCAACCGGTGTCATTGCAATTGCAGTTACCTGCGCAGGTGCCGGCCTCATCGTGGGCACCGTAACCCTTACAGGCCTTGGCCTGAAATTCAGTTCGATTGTGATTCAGTACGCCGATGGCTCTTTGCTGCTCACCGCCATCTTTACTGCGCTGGTTGTCTGGGTTGTTGGTCTCGCCGTCCCCGTAACCGCCTCCTATATTATTTGCGCCGTTATCGCAGCGCCAGCCCTCATCAATTTGGGCGTACCTGCTTTTGCTGCACATATGTTTATCTTCTATTACGCGGTCCTTTCTGAGGTGTCGCCTCCGACTGCCCTCTCGCCGTTTGCTGCTGCGGCAATTTGTAAGGGCGATCCTTACAAGACAACCTTACAGGCTTGGAAATACGTAGCGCCAGCCATTTTGGTCCCATTCATGTTTGTGCTGGATAAATCCGGTGTCAGCCTTTTATTGATGGGATCGACGACTGCGTTAGCGGAAGCGAATTGGGGTGAAATATCCTGGATCACCTTCACCGCCATTGCCGGAATCATTTGCCTTGCTGGCGGTTTGCAGGGCTGGTTTATTGAAAAAACCAATCCCATCGAACGAATCGTCATGATTGCTTCCGGCGTTGCGCTTGCTTACCCTTCCAATGAAGCTGACATTGGTGGCTTCATTGGCTTTGGCTTGGTTCTGCTCTCCCAAATCATTCGCAATCGGCGTCATCGGCCGCCGGCACTTGCTTAGGGTAAATTCCTTTTAGTCTTTTGTGTTCTGATCAACATAATGCCCGCTTTGTGCGGGCATTATTCTTTAGTGCTTGATAGAAGCACTGCTTGCTAGTTGGCTTACTTCGTGATCTTGGTCCAAGCCGACTTGCCAGCATATTTCTTGATGGCTGACTCATCAAACTCAAAACCCAATCCGGGGGTTTTATGCAAAATCAAATCGCCATTTTTGAAGGTCAACTGCTTATTGATTAAGTTACGGAAATTGAGAACCTGATCATCCAAGAAAAACTCCACAAAACGGGCATTGGGCGTTGCTGCAACCAGCGGTGCATGCAAGTCATGCATCCAGTGCGGGCACACTGTCACGCCCTTGCAGTCCGCATACGCCGATATACGACGCCACTCAGTAATACCGCCACACACTGCAGCATCCGATTGCAGTATCGACGCGCCGCCAGCTTCAATCAGTTCCCGGAAACGCCACCGGCCCGCCTCCATCTCGCCCGTCGCTACATTGATGGTGGTTCGCTGTGCTAGTGCCGCATGCAGATCAATCGCATCGGGTGAAAATGGTTCTTCAATCCAATAAGGGTTGTAGTCTTCAAAACGGCGGATGTACTCCATGGCGGTGGGTAGATCGCGCCAGGCGTTGTTTGCATCGAGTGTTAATAAAACGTCCTCTCCTACTGCAATGCGCGCTGCCCTCACACGCTCTTCCTCTTCTCGTGGTGACAGGCGACCCACTTTCATTTTGACCGCCTTAAAGCCTTGTTTGACGTAGGACTCCATCTCTTTGCCAAGCTTGGCGGGGGTTTTGCCCTCAAGGTAGTAGCCGCCGCTGGCGTAGGCTGGTACCCGGTCCTCCACTACCGATCCCAAATACTGGTGGAGCGGCAGACCGGCAGAGCGTGCATTGAGGTCCCATAAGGCTGTATCCAAAATAGAGATGGCGCGCATCACCGCACCTGCACGGCCCTGCAGAATGGATTCGTTGTACATCTCCATCCACAAGCCCTCGGAGCGATGGCTATTTTGCCCAATCAATTTCTTAGCAAGGAGTTGCTCAACCGCAATTTTGGCGATGTCACCGCCAGCACTGCCCACATAACAAAAGCCAATGCCCTCAATGCCCTCTTGACTCCGTACTTTGACGATGCAATAGTGCCGCTCGGAAACCGTACGCGTAGAAAAAGAGGTGACCTTATCTAAGGGAACGCTGACGGCAGCGACCTGAATGGATTCAATGATGGGCATAGCGATTCCTAGTCAAAGAAAAAGATTGTAGACACAATCAGTCAGGCTTAATTTGACTTTACGCAAACAGCCAACTATGTTGCACTGCAAAATCATAATCTGACACTGGCTCCACAATATTAGATAATTGGGGAGTGAATTGGTTTTTGATCTCCCGTCTGCTCTCGTTGAAAGCCTGGGGCATCCCTTTATCGGTGATGCTTGCCTTGGGCGGTTATGGTGGTGTGCCATCGACCCTCTCTGAAGCCAAGGCCCAAACCACGCCTGCTCGTACCAAGGTGGTGATTCAAAGCGGTAAAAAACAAACTGGAATTAAAGCGCCGCGCGCCCAAAGTCAATCGCTCACCCCAAAAAAATCCAGCTTAGTTGATACCAGCAAAGACGGCGCATCTGTTTTAGGGTCGGATGGCAATCTGGATTTTCGGGTGGAACGCGGTTGCATTAAAACCGATACCTTAGACGGCAATTTGCCTGCGCGTTTAGGAATCAATGATCCGGCTTTTTTTGAATTCTTTCAAAACCAAACCCGCGGCTTTTTTTCTCAATTGCGCGGCAGCTGCATCCCCTATGCGATTGCATTCGGAAAACGCAATCGCTTTGACTCCCTGAGCATTATGAATGGACCAATCCGCGATGCCCGCACCCAAATCATTACATTCACCCCCTCTGCGTTTGATGGTTTTTTGATTCAGGAGGATCGCCTGCAATCCCAATCGCCCAACCTGGTTGAGGTTGAGCTGCCTCTATCGGATGTGCTGTATGACGCTCGGAAAGTGGGCGATGTACTGCCTGTTGAGCTGGTCTGGGAATTGAACTCGATTGTGAAACAGCTCTACCCCGAAGATGGTCCAGCCAATTCAATTAATGCAAATCAGGTTCGCCTGATTGTCGACTTTGGTGATCGCGATCGCTGGGCGCAAATTTGGGCGGTCGAAATTATTGACTCCCTTAGTCAAGATGTTTTAGCAAGCGCATTTTGGGTTGATCGCAACGACATACCCGGTGGATTTTTTACCGCCTCAGGGGAATCGATTGAGCGCTCCTTCTGGACGAATCCACTCAGCTATCGCCGTATCTCGCGCGGCGTTGGCAGCGTGCGGGCCGGCCGCACGAAGGCGCCTGCTAAACAGGCAGGTCAGACGCCGGTCACCGTACAGCGCTGGCGTACCCACATGGGAATCGACTATGCTGCCCCAAAGGGAACACCTGTATTCAGCGTTGCCAATGGCAAAATTGCCTACCTTGGTTACAACGGCGCCTTTGGTAACCTCATCATTGTTGAGCACCCAGGAAATTACCGTACCTACTATGCCCATTTAAGTAACTACAACGTCGAACTCAGTGTAGGCAGCGAGGTACGTCGCGGTTTTGAAATCGGCTACGTAGGCTCCACCGGTCGATCGAGCGGACCGCATTTGCATTACGAACTGCGCCGGGATGGCGCTTATATTGATCCTTACAGCCAGTCGATGCAACTCGATTTGTGGTCGATGCGCGATGCCGATAGCGGTCAGCTTACGCGCCAACTGCTGCTGCTAGGCAGCCTACCCAATAATGAGTGATACTGCTTAAGCCATGATGAGTTCGACCTTGCACCTTCAAAACCTAGCGTGCACACGTGGCGGTAAAGTGCTGTTCTCGGACCTATCGGTCCTGCTTGAGCCAGGCCAGCTCTTGCGGATTACCGGCAGTAACGGTGCCGGAAAATCCAGCTTATTGCGTATGTTGTGCGGTTTATTGATGCCGTCGACAGGAAGCATTCATTGGCAGGGTGAGCCGATCAATGCCGATCGCGATTTTTTTCATACCCAACTGATTTACCTCGGCCATACCCCAGCCCTTAAAGGTGATCTCAGCGCCGCAGAAAATATCATGGCAGCTGGCAATCTCAGCGGCGATGCGATTACCAGTAGCATGGCCCGCGATGCTTTGATTGCCTCTGGGCTCGGCCACTTGGCAAGCAGATTAGCCCGGACGTTTTCACAAGGGCAAAAGCAACGCGTTGCCTTAGCACGCCTGCAGCTCGCTCAGCACAAACCGTTGTGGTTACTCGATGAGCCATTTAATGCACTCGACCAAGCAGCCAACGAGGCGCTACAAGCATTAATTCAGGGGCATTTAGTGCGGGGTGGAATCGTTGCCCTCAGCAGCCATCAAGCAGTGGCCCTTGACGATATTGACCGGGTTGTGCGAGTTAATCTATGAATGCATCCCCTTCCATTCCGAAAGTAATGCTGGCGATTGTGCGGCGCGATCTGAGTTTGGCGCTGCGTCGCAAAAACGATAGTCTATCGGCATTATTTTTCTTTATCGTGGTCGCGAGTTTATTTCCCTTGGGCATTGGACCAGAGCCAACCCTTCTGGCCATCATCGCACCCGGGATGGTGTGGATTGCTGCCTTGTTAGCGGCGATGCTTTCTTTGGGGCGCTTGTTTGCGGATGACTTTCAAGATGGCACGCTTGATCAATTGGTCTTAACTGCTATTCCCCTGCCGCTGGCGGTACTCTCCAAAACCACGGCGCATTGGATTAGCTCTGGTTTGATACTGACGATTGCCTCGCCCATCTTGGCGATCCAATTTAATTTAGACAGCCAGAGTATGGTTATTTTGGTTCTTACTCTTTTAATTGGAACGCCATTGCTTAGCTTAATTGGCTCGATCGGCGCAGCCTTAACCTTAGCTACGCGCGGCGGGGGCATGCTTTTGTCCTTGCTGGTTTTGCCGCTGGTGATTCCGGTACTCATTTTTGGCGCTGGCGCTGTGGATGCGCACCAGGCAGGGCTGCCAATTGACGGTCATTTTTACCTCTTGGGGGCCATGTTGGCGATAGCCCTATTTTTTGCCCCTATTGCTACAGCAGCTAGCCTACGAATTGCGGTGGAATAAGCCCGCTAAGCTAAAATCAGGCACACTAATGCAAGTACTCGTTACTCCAACTTAAAGATCCTTTATTGTGTTTTCTTCTGGTATCAATTGGTTTAAATACGCTGCGCCACAACGCTTTTACGCGTTATCCGGCAAGCTCATTCCGTATTGTTTCGCGGTTGCGTTAATCGCCGCACTGATTGGCTTAACCATCGGACTTTTAATTGCGCCCAGCGACCATCAACAGGGCGAATCGTATCGAATTATTTTCATTCACGTACCTGCGGCTTGGATGTCAATGATTATCTATTTAGCAGTGGCCTTTTGGGCTGCCATTGGGCTGATTTTTAATGCACGTTTAGCTAGTATGTTGGCTCTGGCTTTAGCACCAACCGGGGCTCTAATGACTTTTCTTGCGCTGTGGACTGGCGCCTTGTGGGGCAAGCCAACGTGGGGCACCTATTGGGTTTGGGATGCACGCCTCACTTCTGAATTGATCTTGCTGTTCTTGTACCTCGGTTTTTTATCGCTACATGCATCGATTGAAGATACGCGCAAGGCCGACCGTAGCGCTGCTATTTTAGCCATCGTAGGCGTCGTCAATATTCCGATCATTTATTTTTCAGTGAAGTGGTGGAATACCCTGCACCAAGGCGCCTCGGTGAGCCTCACCAAGGCCCCAACCATGGCAACGCAAATGCTAACCGGCATGCTCATCATGACGGTGGCGTTTTGGGCCTACTCATTTGCCATGAGCTTTTACCGCTGCCGCACCCTCATATTAGAGCGGGAACGCCACACCGCATGGGCCCAAGAGTCAGCGAAATGATCTACTGGAATAGCCTTAGCGATTTCCTGCAAATGGGGGGGCATGGCCCCTTCGTATGGGGCTCTTTTGCGGTAACTGCCCTCGTTTTTGTCATTGAAATCATTCAGATCCGCCGGCAACACCGCCTGACCGCCGCGAGCGTTCGGGACGAGTCGTACGCCACTGAAAAAAATTAGGCAAAATAAGGGCTTATGAAACTCCGCACAAAACGCGGTCTTGCGATCATGGGTGGCTTAGCTTGCGTAGGGTTTGCCACTTACATGGTCTTTCAGACCTTCCAAAGCAATTTGGTTTTCTTCTACAGCCCGAGCCAGATCATGGCTAATGAGGCGCCCAAAGACCGTACCTTTCGGGTAGGCGGCCTCGTAGAAGAAAACTCCATCAAGCGGGATCCGGGTGGCCTGAAAGTGAATTTTGTTGTTACTGACTTAGCCCACCGCATCGAAGTCAGCTACGAGGGCTTATTGCCCGATCTCTTTAAAGAAGGCAAGGGCGTCGTGGCCGAAGGACGCCTCAATAGCGCCGGCTCCTTTACGGCCAGTCAGGTATTGGCCAAGCACGATGAAAATTATATGCCGCCAGAAGCAGCAGATGCACTAGCTAAAGCGAAAAAACCATGATTCCAGAAATTGGTCAAGTTGCTCTTATTTTGGCGTTCATGACTGCACTCGTCTTGGGTGTTGCTCCTTTGGTAGGCGCCCAAACCAATCGGCCCACCCTAATGAATTTAGCAAGGCCATCGTCAATTGCCCTTTTCTTTTGGGTTACGGTGTCGTACGTTTGCTTAGTAATCTCATTTGTGAATAATGATTTCAGCGTTCTGAATGTGGCGCAAAATTCAAATTCTGCACTTCCCCTGATGTACCGAATCGGCGCCTCCTGGGGCAGCCATGAGGGTTCGATCTTATTGTGGTGCTTCATGATGGCGGGGTGGACAATTGCGGTTGCTGTGTTCTCGAAGCACTTGCCCATCAAGATGATTTCACGCATTTTGGGTGTAATGGGCCTACTTAATATTGGTGTGCTGTTGTTTACCCTGCTGACATCGAATCCCCTAGATCGGATGTTGCCGGCGGCCTTAGAAGGTAAAGACCTCAATCCCCTTTTGCAAGACCCGGGGATGATTATTCATCCGCCTTTCTTGTACATGGGCTACGTGGGTTCCGCAGTTGCCTTTGCGTTTGCAATTGCCGCCCTCCTCTCGGGCCGTCTAGATGCTGCTTGGGCGCGTTGGTCACGGCCCTGGGTCACCTCAGCATGGTGCTTCTTAACAATTGGCATCGCACTCGGTAGTGCGTGGGCTTATTACGAATTGGGTTGGGGCGGTTGGTGGTTTTGGGATCCGGTTGAGAACGCCTCATTCATGCCGTGGCTCGTAGCTACCGCGCTGATTCATTCCCTGGCGGTCACTGAAAAACGGGGCGGCTTCAAAATGTGGACTGCACTACTAGCCATTCTTGCCTTTTCACTTTCCCTACTCGGTACTTTCTTAGTTCGCTCCGGCGTGATTACCTCAGTACATGCATTTGCGACCGATCCCAAGCGGGGTATTTTTATTCTCGGTTTCTTGGCACTGGTCGTCGGAGGCTCTCTCTTGCTATTTGCTTGGCGCGCGCCGAAAGCCAATATCGGGGGTAATTTTGGAACCGTATCGCGCGAAAGCATGTTGCTGACCAATAACGTTTTACTGTTAGTAGCAACCGCGGCAGTGCTCTTGGGTACGCTCTATCCCATGCTGCTCGATGCGCTCGACCTGGGTAAGATCTCGGTTGGTGTTCCGTATTTTGAGGCCGTGTTTGTTCCGCTCATGACCCCAGCCCTCTTTTTAATTGGCATTGGCCCGATGTCGCGCTGGCGAGATTCCCCTGTAATTGATTTGGCACAGAAACTGAAGTGGGCAGCTGCGGTCAGTGTCATCAGCGCAATCATTGCTCCACTGGTTCTGCGCAGCTGGACACCGCTGGTTGGCTTTGGCCTGTTTTTAGCAATCTGGATTTTTGCAACGACCTTCACCCAATTAATGGAGCGCGCTTTTAGCAACCGTGATCGCGGTGTGATGAAAAACCTTGCTGCTCAACCCGCAAGCTATTACGGCATGTTCTTAGCCCACATCGGCGTTGCTGTCTTTATCGTTGGCGTAACGGGTGTGCGTGGCTTTGAGAGCGAAAAAGATATCCGTATGGCCATCGGCAGCAGCATCGAAGCGGGAGGATATGATTTCCAATTTTTAGGGGTTCAAGCCATTGAGGGGCCGAATTACCAAGCCATTCGGGGCGTATTTGATGTGACCAAAGGCGGTAAACCCGTAACGCGACTCGAACCTGAAAAGCGAGTCTATACCGCCAGCCAAATGCCGATGACCGAAGCAGCGATTGATCCCGGCTTTACACGCGACCTGTATCTCTCCTTAGGTGAGCCACTCAATGCCAATGAGTGGACGGTACGCATTCATATAAAACCGTTTGTGGACTGGATTTGGGGCGGCTGTCTCTTTATGGCTCTGGGTGGTTTTTTAGCGATCACGGATCGCCGCTACCGGAAGCGCAAATGAAACGCTATTTGATTCCGATCGGGATCTTTGTCGTCTTTTTTGGCTTCTTGGCTGCAGGTCTTCAGCTTAATCCGCGGGAAGTGCCTTCCCCGCTCATTAATAAGAGTGCCCCCAGCTTTATTTTGCCAGTGCTGGGCAAGGACAACATCACCTTTTCTCCTGAAGACATGCGCGGTAAAGTGTGGGTTCTGAATGTATGGGCATCGTGGTGCGCGGCCTGTCGTGATGAACACCCCCATTTGATTCAGTTTGCTAAAACCCAATCAACGCCCTTACTGGGGCTCGACTACAAAGATAAGCCCGATGATGCCTTGCGCTGGCTGAAAGAGTTTGGCGACCCTTATGTCTTATCCATCACAGATTTAAAAGGCCAGGTTGGTATTGACTATGGCGTCTACGGCGTTCCTGAAACCTTTGTGATTGATAAAGCAGGCTTGATTCGACTCAAACACATCGGACCAGTAACACCCAGCGTGATTGAAGAAAAAATACTTCCACTGATTCAAAAGCTCAATAGCTAAAGCATGATGCAAGCCCTGCCACCTTCTTCAGCCCTGCGTTTTCATGCAGCACTGATTTGGCTTGGCGCCATTTGCTTGGCTTTGCTGCTCTTGGCACATACAACCCCGTCCCATGCTCAATTAGCTAAACCCGTTGCCGAAGATCCCGTCCTGGAGAAAAAAGTAATCACCCTTTCGAATGAATTACGCTGCTTGGTATGCCAAAACCAAACCATCGCCGATTCCAATGCCGAGTTAGCGGTTGACTTACGCAATCAGGTACGCAAACAACTCAGCGAAGGTAAATCCGATCGGGAGATCCTCGATTACATGGTGCAGCGCTACGGGGAATTTGTTTTGTATCGCCCGCCATTGAATTACAAAACGATCTTATTGTGGGCTGGTCCATTTTTACTTTTACTCATTGCCATGTTTATGTTGATCCAGCAGATTCGTCGTCGTCACAAACACCTCGCCGCCGAAGAGTTTGACCAAACTGATTTAAGCCGAGCCCGTAAACTACTAGACTCTAAATCGGGAAGCCAATCATGATGACTTTCTTGGCCATTGCGATTGGCATGATCATCCTTGGCACCACTTTACTGGTATTGCCGCTGCGCCAAAAAATCCGTTTAGCGTCTGGAGAGCAAGAAGAAAACATTGTTATTTTGCGCGATCAACTCAATCAATTGGATGTTGATTTTGCTGACGGTCGTATTGGCGCAGAACAACTGACCGAGGCGCAGCAGGATATTGAAAAACGACTTCTACTGGAAGAGCGAGCGATTGCGGCTGATCAAGCGCCACGGGAGGCTAAACCCAAGGGCATCTTGTTTCCGGCGCTCACCATCGGTATTGGCGTGCCTATTTGCAGCGTGCTGCTTTACCTATGGATCGGCAATCCAGTAGCAACCGATCCGCTTGCGCAAAGCCAACAACCTGCCCTGACTCAGCAGGACATCCAAAACATGGTTGAGCAACTAGCGACGCGCCTGGAAAAAGACCCGAATAATCCCGAGGGCTGGCAAATGCTGGCGCGCTCCTATGCCGCAATGCAACGCTTTCCGGAAGCCAATAAGGCTTACCAAAAAGCTATGGAGTTAAATCCGAAAAATGCGCAATTAACCGTAGACTATGCTGATTTCCTGGCCTACCAAAACCAAAGCGCCAAAGGCGAGCCAATGCGCCTCATTATGAAAGCGCTTGAGCTGGATCCCAATAACATTAAAGCGCTCGCCCTGGCTGGCACGGCCTACTATGAAGAAGGTCAGTTTGCCAAAGCAGAGCAATATTGGGCTAGGGGCCTAAAACTGGTTCCGCCGGGTGGGGAGGTCGCTAAAGCCTTTACCGACAATATTGCCGATGCACGGCAAGCTGCAAGCACAAAGAAAAAATAAGATTTAACCGAGCACAATCACAGGCAGGCTTGAGTGCACTATCACCTCATTGGTTTGGCTACCCAGCAACATGCCTTTAATTCCCGTTCGTTTGTGCGAGGCCATGACAATTACATCGGCTTTCGCCTTTTTTGCCGCATCCAATACGCCGCCCGCCAAACTGGAGCTATAAATGTGTCGGCTACGTACCGTCACACTATCGCCTAAAACAGCACTTGCAGTTGTAAATAGATTTTTAGCAAAGGCATCGCATGCTTTTTTATGGTCGAGCTGAGTGAACCCGTACCCCAAACTACTATCGGAGTAGACCATCGGCGGCATGGGGTCCGAGACATACACTAAGGTAATGATCGATGCGTCTTTTTTCGCAAGATCTAACACTTTCTTGAGGGCTTTTCTGGTGACATCCGATCCATCAATGGGAACCAAGAGGTGTTTAAACATGGTCATTCCTTATGAGTTAACTTGATTCTCAATCCTACTCCTGATTTCAAGGCTTGGGCGGGTTTGGATCATAATGGGTAGTAATTAAGTATCTTTAAAAGGTGAATAAATTGATCCAGTATTTAGCTACCTATGCCAGTTTTTTAATCACGTTTTTAGTGATTGATTTCATTTGGCTACTTGGGATTGCAAAGAGCCTCTACCGCACTGAAATGGGCTCACTCATGGCCGCAGAGCCGCGGCTCTGGGTTGCGCTGGCGTTTTACTTGCTGTATGCCCTGGGCACAACGATCTTTGTCGTTAGTCCCGCTATTGCAAAACAGTCATTCATGTATGCACTGGGCTTTGGTGCTCTCTTTGGCTTCTTTTGTTACATGACCTACGATTTAACTAATTTGGCTGTCATCGAAGGCTTTCCGGCAAGATTGGCTGTCATTGATATTGTCTGGGGCGCTTTTGTTACCGCGGTCAGTGCTTCAGTTGCGTATGCGATTGGAAGTCGCATTGGCTGAGTCCATGTCCATTATTTAGCGCATGTTTTTTCAGCCCAAAATCCTGGAATGCTTTCAGGGCTATAACCAAAATCGCTTCATTCGCGATATTTTTGCCGGCATTACAGTTGGTATCGTTGCTCTGCCCCTAGCCATGGCATTTGCCATAGCTAGCGGACTGAAGCCCGAGGCCGGTATTTTTACAGCCATTATTGCGGGTAGTTTAATTTCGCTGCTGGGCGGTAGTCGCGTTCAAATTGGCGGGCCAGCCGGGGCGTTCATCATTATTGTCTTTGGCATTGTTGATCGCTTTGGGGTTGCTAATCTGTTGCTGGCCACCGCTATGTCCGGCGTATTTCTTTTTCTCATGGGTTTATTTCGGCTTGGCACCTTGGTTCGCTTTATTCCGATCGCAGTCATTATTGGATTCACCAACGGCATTGCTGTATTGATTGGAATGACGCAAGTAAAGGATTTTTTTGGGCTTTCGATTGAAAAAGTACCCGCATCTTTTTTTGATTTAATGCAGGCACTATTTGATGCGGCTAGTACCATCAATCCAGCCGCGCTTTGTATTTCTCTTGGAAGCTTAGGGCTCCTCATTACCTATAAGCGCCTTCAAGCTCGCTATTCATTCTGTACTTATCTGCCTAGTACGGTAGTTGCAATGGGGTGTGCAACCCTCATTACAGCAATCTTACACTTGCCGATTGAAACCATTGGCAGTCGTTTTGGCGGAATTCCTGCCTCACTTCCTCAATTTGAGTGGATCCCTATTACTTGGTCTAGCGCGCAATTTATGATCGTGCCAGCGCTCACCCTGGCTGTGCTTGGCGCCATTGAATCCCTCATATGCGCGCGCATTGCAGATGGACTGATTCAGGATCGCCATAAACCCAATCAAGAATTGATGGCACAAGGATGCGCTAATTTCATTACACCCTTCTTTGGCGGTATGCCGGCCACTGGCACCATTGCCAGAACGGTAACCAATGTCCATAGCGGAGCTACGACACCCCTCTCTGGCTTAGTCCACGCCCTCACTTTATTGCTATTTGTTTTATTCGCAGCACCCCTTGCGGTCAATATCCCTTTAGCATCACTTGCCGCTATATTGATGTACATCGCCTGGAATATGGGTGAGTGGCGTAAATTAGCCGAACTCAAGCAATTCAAACTACCGTATCGCGTAACTCTGTTAAGCGTTTTCATTCTGACCATTGTGATTGATTTAACAGTGGCTTTTCAGGTCGGGTTAATTCTAGCCTTCATTACCTTTATTTATCGGATATCCAATCTCTCTCGCTGTGAGCCTGCCTCGCCAAGCGCATATCCAGAGTTAAATGGACATGACGGTAATATCAGTGCCTACCGCTTATATGGAGCTCTATTCTTTGGGGCAGTGCGCATACTCGATACCATTGAAAATCAGCTTCCCTCTAAAGCCCTTGTATTGGACATGAAAAATGTCATTTACATCGACTCCTCAGGAATTGATGCGATTGCAGATCTATACAAGCAATGCACTGCATCCAGCATCACGATGTTTGTGTGCGGCTTATCCCATCAACCCCTAGAGACGCTGGAACGCAGCGGCCTTCTTGCGCGCATCAGTCCAGAGTGCATTTGCGAAGACCTGCAAGCGGGCATATCTGCCGCACTGCGACAAACAGCCTCTTCAGGAAATACAGAAACCGCCCTCTAGTAGGGCTTGCGGCAAGACCCAAGCGCGATACCTCGAGTCCTTCGCCATGAATGGTTTGCGCAATCGCCATGCATCCAGAACAGCAGAATGGGCGCACGCTGCCACCCAGCTCCACATTTAGGTGTGTATTTTCTGCAATCGCATTACCGCAGTGATAACACGCTTCTATTGAATTCATTTCATGTAGGGGGCGGATTGGATTTTCGACTGGACCATCCATTGCGGCGCTCATAAAATACAAAGAGGACGCCCCAAATCACAATCGAAAAATAAGCCCACACCCAAGCCGACTGCGATGCCTGAGACCCGGACAGGTCAAGCACAAAGCCAAAAATGGCTGGGCCTAATAGACCACCACCAAAACCCATCAGGGAGTGTAGGCCCATGGCAGCACCTTTGATCTGCGGCTGTGCACTGGTCACTAGCCCTGCTGTCAAAGTAGCCGAGTCAGCCATGATGAAAATCGAGTGCCCTGTAGCAAGCAAGGCAATCACCCACCAGCCCTGACCGGTGGCTGCAGCCAGTGCAATGCCCAAAATAGCACTGGTGAGCATCACAAAACAGATCCAATTTTGCCGGCCGAATTTAATTGCCATTTCATTGCCCAGTATGGAGGCAGGAACGCCAAAGAAATTAATCACGCCAGCCAAGGTCGTGGCGGCTAAGAAAAAAACTTCGCCGGTATACGCCGTGCAAAATGCAAAGAAGGCCACCAACCAACTGCGTGAAGCAAACAACTCAAGGGAATGAGCGGTATATCCTAAAATATAACCTGATGCTTCTTTATTTTGCAGTACCATCTGCCATTTTTTTAATGGAAATACATCGCTGATCCGTATCGCCATTGGTCCGTGCCATTCGGGTTTATTTAAAGCTGGAATGAGCAGCCAAACAATCAGTAATGCAGCAAGGGGGCCAAGTGTAATCCACTCAAATACAGCCTTCCATCCTAAGGCTTCTAATATCCAGCCTGAAATTAGATAAGACAATCCAGCGCCGATTCCAAAAAAGGCGGTGTAAAAGGAGATGTGCCGCGTGACATTGCCGTGCTGTACGCGATCTGATAATACTTTGAGGCCCGGCATATAGGTACCGGCTAGGCCGGCGCCATTTAAGGCCATAAAGAAAAATCCAGAATAAAAATCCCATGCAAAGAGGCCCATACCCAATAAACCAATAATCCCAGACAGTCCGCCAAGGATATAGATCTTGCGTGCATCAACACGGTCAGTGAGCACGGTTGCCAGCGGTACAACTAAGATATATCCAAAGAAATAGGCGCTGGCGATTAGGCCAGATTCAAAATTACTGAGGTCCCACTCGATTTGCAGTGTGGTTAAGGTAACGGCATAACAGGCAAACCCAAGTAAGGCGCAAATCTGCGCAACTAACATTAAGGGAGTACACGGTAACTTTCCGGCAAACGTAGACACAGATGAGGTTCGCTATTGTTGTTATTGATTGACTTTAGGAGAATCCTGAAACCCATTTGATCGAAAAGTCAGTACCAAGGTATCGCGATAACCATGCGGCATGGTTGGCTGAATTGGCGTTGTTTCATGAATCATGCGCGCATCGTTCATCAGCAAAACGGACCAGGGCTCAGTTAAGGTAAAGCGCAATCCCGCAGATGTGTTGACCTCAAAAATACGCGTTTCGCCGCCTTTAATACCGTGGCGATTGATTAAAAATACACCCACAAAATCGACGCCATCGCGGTGAGCGCCCTCTGGGGTTGGCCTACCAATACCATCACTGGTATCAATCCGAAATTGATGGGCTTCAATAAACCATGTTTTGACTGGCTTTATGGAGCTGAGCAGCCCGGCAGTATTTTTTATCACGGCCTGCCAGGCTAAATTGCTCGCTAGGGCCTGCGTGATTGGCTCGAACCAGCGCTCAATACCGCCATGCAGAGCGTTATAGTCCAGTGACTGCCAATGTGCTCGATGCGGCACCATGGTGAGTTCAGACCCACTGAGCGTGTAACTAGCATGGCGACGGAATCGATAGCGCCCACCATCCTTTAAATAGGGGTCACGTGGCAAGTCTTGCCAATACTCACCTAAATTATTTAAGTCGGCAATGCTTCGATTCGTTAACTCCGCGATCGATGCGGCCGCAGCTATTGCAAAACCATCCTGCTGGATTGCAGGAGCGAGCTGCTGTGTATGCGTTAACGGCGGAGAAAGATTCACTGCTCTATTTTAGGACATCGAAGCGTTTGCTGTCACGATTCGTGTTTTAGGCGTTCTCGCACCATATTGACGTGCCCCTTTAAGTCGTAATGCTCTTTTGACTCAAGAGCAGAGACCTTCATGGCATTAACCCGGGCCTGTATTTCTGCCAATGCCCGTCTATTTTGCTCGCGCGTGGCGGGATCTGCGGCGCTCCGTTCTATTACCTTTAGCTCAGCATAAATGCGTGATAAGCGAATACGCAAACTTAACTCGCGAAGTGCTGGAACATAGGCAATCAAGGGAATCAAAATGGCTAAGATCGGAATGCCAACTCGTGCAAAGCGTCCGACCCAAACTGCTGTCCAAAAAGGCAAATGGCGATGTAAAAATGATGGGCCATCTTTTAAATAGATTTCAGAATCAATTTGCAATGGAAAATCAAGGCCACTAATAGAGGGGAACTCACCTGGCTTTTGTAAGCGAGAGTAGGATTTCAAAACGCCTTGGGCATTTTGCAAGAGCAAGCTGACAATCGCGGGACTAATGGTTTCACGGCCAACTAAGGTTGCGGTAGCAGCAATCATTTGCCGACTTAATCGCGGCTGATCACTCTCAATGCTCAGTAGCCCCCGCGGCACTTCAACCGTGGTCAGAAAAGGCAAAGCACGGGTATATGCATCTGCCTGAACAAAATTCATCAGCTGAATACCGGGTAAGTTAAAAAAGCCATGCAGTAAGGGCGCCTCGGAGGCAGCCACCACAAATACCGCATCCAGTTGGCCTGCAGCTAATTTACTGGCCCCCTCTTGCGGTGTCAGGGTCTGCATATCCAGATCCGCTGATTGCATGCCACTGGTTTCTAGTAATACTTTTGCAATCGAGTTTGTCCCACTACCTGGGTTTCCAATTGAAACGCGCTTGCCTTTCAGCTGAGTGAGCAAGGTTAGGCCATCTGGAATTCCTTTAAAACTAGCCTCGCGATAAAAAACCCATACTGGCTCATAGAACATCCCGGCAATGGATACCAAATGAGGGTACTGAGCTACATCCGCAACACCGCCCTGAATCATCGCTAGATCCACGCCCGATTTAGGGTCAGCCAATAAAGCCAGGTTATCGAGCGTGCCGCCAGTAGTGCGTACCTGCAGCTCCACCCCCTCCTTTTTTAGGGACGCTTGCATACGCTCACCAAAACGGTAATACAAGCCATCCTGAAATCCAGTGGCCATCGCAATCGACTTGGGTGGTGCTGGAATCAGTGACCACAGTACGCCAAATACAAATACGATGAACAGCAGCAATATGGCCAATAAGGCATATGGGTTATAGCGGAGTCCTTGTATGCGGTTCATGATCTGCGGTGTTTTTTGGATTATGCCCTGACCTACGGAGACGGCTCTGTTTTCACGCTAAGATAGCAGTTTCCGAATGCATCACATGAGAAAGCGCTCCATGAATACCTCCCCCCTTCGCGTTGCCCTCGTCACTGGCGCCGGCAGCGGCATTGGCCGAGCAGCTGCCAAAGCCCTGATCGGTAGCGGCTATTGCGTTGTCATGACTGGACGCCGCTTGAATGCTCTGGAAGATGCAATTCAACAGATTGGTGGTAACGATAGCAATTGCCTTGCAGTCACTTGCGATGTTGGCAAGCCAGCAGAGGTTCAAAGCCTTTTTCGCGCCCTAAAAGCCAAATGGGGTCGGATCGACGTCCTCTTTAACAATGCTGGCACAGGCGCTCCCGCTATCCCAATGGAAGACTTAAGCTATGAGCAGTGGATGAATGCCGTCAACAGTAATTTATGCGGTGCTTTCTTGTGTTCTCAAGAAGCGATTCGCATGATGAAAGCACAAAACCCGCAAGGCGGTCGCATCATTAATAACGGCTCGATTTCTGCCCATGCACCGCGGCCCATGACAGCCCCCTACACCGCGACCAAACATGCGATTACCGGCCTCACCAAATCAATCTCCTTGGATGGACGCCCATTTAATATTGCCTGTGGCCAAATTGATATTGGCAATGCTGCTACCGAAATGACTGAGAAGATGGCTGCTGGCATTATTCAAGCCGATGGCTCAACCAAGGTAGAGCCGCGCATGGACGTGGATCATGTCGGCCAAGCGGTGCTGCACATGGCAGAGCTTCCACTGGCAAGCAACATTCAGTTCATGACAATTATGGCAACCAATATGCCTTACGTAGGTCGCGGCTAATACGCGCGCGGCTTGGACATTGCCTGCGATAACAGGATCACCGGTATCAGGCCTGCCAACACAATCGTCAGGGAAGGCAAGGCAAGCTCTGACAAGCGCTCATCGGCAGCCAATTGATAAGTA
>CAMDKY010000013.1 GCA_945901245.1 Polynucleobacter meluiroseus
ACTGGTTAATACATCAATTTGGCGTAACAGGGTGACAATTTGTTCGGGTTTAAGACGTTGACCTTTAGCCATGATTAGCACTCCTTTAGGGTGAAGATTATCAAAAATCCTCTCTTTTGGAGTGGTACTAAAAATCAGGTCAGTTCAAATGAAAAAATTGGCTCAGCACTCAAAAGTTATTGGAGCCAAAATCAGCCTTATATGAAATCTGTTGTAGATAAAGTTGGTAAATGTGTTGCTGGTAGGCCAGGGGGAAGTATTCATGAGGAGTGCGCAAATAAACTGCCACCTAAAGAATTAGATTTTTACAGAGGATGGAATAGAGGCACTGATAGAGGAATAAAAGCAAATTTTTCAGAATCATATTTGAGAACAGCAGGTTTTGCATATTGTGGTGATGTTGCAAAATAGTTAAGATAAATTTGATAATTGGGGGCTGTTTTTGAAAGATCCTCTGCCCCTTAAACATCCACCCGCACCGTACGCAGGATGCCCCATCCGCGCCAAGCTAGGATCCATATGGTTTCAGGCAGAGTCGGCACAGGTAACTACATTTTCCAAGCCTAAAAACAGTTCCGCTATAATCTTGATTCTTGGCCTGGTAGCTCAGTCGGTAGAGCAGAGGATTGAAAATCCTTGTGTCGGTGGTTCGATTCCGCCCCGGGCCACCAAGAAACACTAAAGCCACCTTCGGGTGGTTTCCTCATTTGGACCCGCCTGAATATCTGCGATAAACTTACTGTCTCGTTGGTCGTCCCATCACATCTTCAAGCTTAAGCCCGCTTTGAATTTCGCCACCAAAGCTTGTGCCTTTCACTGCATTATTAATTCGGGCTAAACCAAGTTTGTAAGCATTGGCGGGAAGTTCAACATATTTTACTTTTTTGACAAGTTTTGAAGCATTGTTAAGGTAATACAGGGCGAATGCTTTCACCTCGGGCTTATTTAGCGATGCTGCATTAACGTAAATCATGATTGGGCGGGATAACGGCTGATATGTGCCATCCATCACGCTTTTGGCGCTGGGGTAAATTGGATTTTTACCGCTCCAGGAAATGGCAACCCCTTTTAATTTCTGTTTGCTCTCCTCAAAGTAAGCCAATCCAAGATAACCAATCGCATTAACGTTAGAGGCAACGCCATCAATCGTTTCATGATCGTCTTCTGCTGGGCTATAGTCACCACGGCTTGAACCAGCTTTTCCATTAATAGCTGCAGTAAAGTATTCAAAAGTGCCAGAATCTGAGCCGGCACCATAAAGCTTTAAACGGACGTCAGGAAAGGCCGTATTAATTTGTTGCCAGCTCCTAATCTTGCCTTGGGCTGCGGGCTCCCACATCAATTTTAGTTCACTGGTTGTTAGAGACGATAGCCAAGTATTCTTCGGGTTGACCACAACGGTTAATGCATCGTAGCCAATCGGTAACTCAATGTACTCAACGCCAGCATCTTTGCATGCCGCCATTTCTTTGCTTGAGATAGGGCGTGATGCATTAACAATATCAAGCTCATTACGACAGAATTTTTTGAAACCGCCACCAGTCCCAGAAATTCCTAGAGTAGCTTTGACGGATTTATTGACACGCTTAAACTCATCAATCACGGCATCTGTTACTAAAAATACAGTAGATGAACCATCTATTCTGATAAGAGATGACTGGGCGTATGCTGAAGACAAAAGGCACGAAAATGCAATAAGCAACAGCCCTTTTAAATTGATCATGAATTTACTCAGTTCTAGTTTTGATGGCTGCCAATATCTTGATTAAGGCCTCGGGACGAATGCCATTTTGTCCTTTAAAGGGCTTATCGGTAATTACTAATAAAGAAATCAATGCACCGAATGCAATCGGAAGAATGGTTAGCCCAAATGTAAATTGTTCGTCCGGTAAAAATAATGTGTTGACGGCCATAAGCGATGCAAGAAGTATGAAAATGACAATCCAAAAAAGTCTAGGTAAGCATTTTGATGAGCGATCAATGCGCATCTCCCTAGATTCAGCTATCTCCTCCTGCTTATCAATGATGTCGCCATAGAGAGATAGTTGCTTGGGTGTAATGGGATCGAGCTTAAACACATCTTGAGAAATGGATCGCCAGAGCATATGGGTAGTCTTGCTTCCCTTGCCATTCTGCAGATCAAACCATTCATCGTTGATGATTGACTTGATATAGGCCATTAAATTAACTCGAATATCGAGAGCTTGATCGCTACCGAACCTCAGTAATAGACGATCTAAATTATTAATACGACCGGCCTCGATGGATATGATGTTTTCGACTTCACGGTAACCTGTCTGGGCTTGGTTCAATAAAAATCCAATAAGCAAACCAGCACTAGAGGCTATCGGAGAGAATAAAGCCTGCCCAAGCTTGATGCTTTGTTGATTTGGGATAAAGATATAAAAGTTGTGTATCAGAGTGGGTACATATATACACACTACAGAAATGAAAATTATCAGAAAAATCATTATTGCAAAATTTGGGAATCGGTAAATATAATCCGGCATTCTTAACTTTCTAGGTCGAATCTTTTGGTCTGTAATTTATCTCGCTATAGTATCGCTTTATTATAGATATTGCATTTAGACTAAAGATTTGGATAGTGATTTTGAAGGGGCGTTATCTTAGCGAGATTGATGAACTATACGCCCAATATAGTCTTAAATTGCTTGCTATAGGACCGCACATCCTGGGCCTTAATCGATTCCGCCCCGGGCCACCAAGATTTAAATAATGCCCTGCTCATACGGGGCATTTTCTTTTGGTCAGTCTGCCTTGCGTACTCCATTTAATATATGTACAATGTACATATGACTTCACTGCGATTTGAATGGGAGCCCAAAAAAGCATCGGCTAATCTGAAAAAGCACGGCATTTCGTTTGAAGAGGCAAAATCCGTGTTTTATGATGAAAGTGCTAAGTTAATTTCCGATCCAGATCATTCGGAGGATGAAGACAGATTTATCTTGCTGGGAGTAAGTCATTCTCTTCGCGTAATTTTGGTTTGCCATTGTTATCGAAGCGGGGGTAATGTCATTCGGATTATTTCGGCTCGTAAGGCAAGCCCTAAAGAGTCAAAAGCTTATTAAAGGTGATGAATATGCGTAAAGAATATGATTTCTCAAAAGCCCGTAAAAATCCATATGCTTCGATGCTCAAGAAGCCCATCACCATTAGGTTGGATGAGGATTCGGTGAGCTACTTCAAATCAGTATCCGAAGAGGTGGGCATTCCTTATCAAAGCCTAATCAATCTCTATTTGAGGGATTGTGCGGCCACTCATAAGAAATTAAACCTCAACTGGAAGTAATCTAGAGGCAGGACGGGAATCCTGAGCGCCGGTCGATTCCGCCCCGGGCCACCAAAGTCAAATGATGCCCTGCTCATGCGGGGCATTTTCTATTGGGTTTGGAGTAAATGTTAGACTTTTTGAATTATCGCTAATAAAACGCCTCCCCGTGATTTCATCTATTAAATTCCTGCTCGTAATTCTAATGGCCTTGACGGCCAATTCACATGCAATTGCTGATGAGAAAAAATTAGTCGTGGAGGCTGAAGCGCGCTATCGAGCAGAGTATGAAGTATATGCAACTAAGCCGCATGAAACTGCGATCATATTGATGCATGGAAAGTGGGGCTCTCCGCCGGCGCCTTTGGATTCAAATTTCTCGACACAGAAATTTTATGTAGTGTCACCATTAATGCCATGGGCTAGGGTTAGCGGATACGATAAAACGTACGAGCAAGCGCTTGTAGAAATTAATAAACTAGTAATTAAATTAAGAGCACAAGGCTTTAAAAAAATCATCATTGGTGGACAGAGCTTTGGTGCTAACGGAGCCTTAGCTTATGCGGCGGTGTATGGTGATGTGGATGGAATTATGCTGTTTGCACCGGGGCACAATCCGGATATTGACAAAAATTGGCAGCCGGGATTTGTATCAGAGGCCAAAAAAAATATTAAAGAGGGGAGGCCTGAACAATTGATTACTTTTACTGACTTTAATGATGGCAGTCGCCAACGAACCATGGAGGCCCGCTCTGACATTTTTTATTCTTACTTTGCTGATGATAGCCTTGCCAATATGTCTAAGTCAGCAACAAAACTTAAGGTAGCAATACCAACTACTGTATACATGGGCAATGGTGACTATGTTACTAGAATGGGCAGTAGATATTTCTTTGATAGATTGCCAAACCATGCTAAAAGTAAATATCAAGTCAGTTCAGCATCTCATCGCGAGGTGCCACAGGCATCCTTTGATGATGCGCTTGAGTGGTTAAAAGGAATAATTAAGTAAACATATTAATTGCATCACTCAAATTCAAAGATTAAACAGGGCCGAGCATCCTTGGCCTCGGTCAATTTTCCCCGGGCCACCACGATTCTATAAAGCGCTTAGGGTAGTTTTCATTTGCGACTTAGTGGGGTTGGGCGCAATTAATCCTAGATTCCGCAGTCATGAGGTATCCTTTAGAGGGCAAATCAATACAACTTCCTAGTGGGTTTCAGATTTAATTCCTAGGCTATTGAGCTCAGCTTTTTATAGAATGAATGTATGACAAATCTAAGCAAGCTACCTACAGATCTGCCTATTCCTCAAGACGATGGTTCAGCGAATCATTTAAGGGGAATGAAACTACCCGATCTTTCTTTAAATGCTACCAATGGTAAGACGATCAATCTTCGAGACATTAAAGGAAAATTGGTTATCTACTGCTATCCAATGACAGGGCAGCCTAACGTTGCCTTGCCGGATGGTTGGGATCAAATTCCAGGGGCAAGGGGTTGTACTCCCCAAAGCTGTTCATTTAGAGATCACTATCAAGAGCTTCAAGCACTTGGCGCTGAAGTGGTGGGTTTGAGTGTTCAATCTACGGAATATCAAAAAGAGATGGCGGATAGGCTTCATCTGCCATTTCCAGTGGTTAGTGATATGAACTACCAATTTCAGAAGGCATTAAATATGCCAACTTTTATAGCAGCCGGCATGACATTGCTAAAGCGAGTCACACTGATTACGAATAATGGAGTAATCGAGGCAGCTCACTATCCCATCTTCCCAAGCGATAGCGATCCAGCTTGGATAATTGATTATTTAAAAACCCATTGAGTTGCTTAGTCTTGGTCCGTAGATGATGGATTGCTAGGCCCTAGTGAGTGTCCGTATTGCCTCAATCTGTTTCTCAGATATCCCGAAGTGATCCAAAAGGTATTGACGTCGCCCCATCTCAAATTCAGTAAATGTAAATGCAGGACCGACAACGCAACTTACTAGGCTAAACGATTGCGAAATTGTCGGCTTGGCTGCAAACCAAGTATTGGCCGGAATCGTTACCTGAAACTGCATGGAATTTAAGCCAATCTGAGCAGTTTTAAGTAGGGCTTGCGAGTCAAAATAGTGAATGGCGATATCGCAGCCCAGGTGAAAAAACCAGGTTTCATCGGACTGAATTCGATGCCATGCTGAAAAATCATCCCCCGATAAAAGGTAGTAAATGCTGGAATAAGCATTTTTACTCTTGCCATTGGGCTCATTAACCAGGGTGGGTGCTCGGTGCATTTCCCTATAAAAGCCACCTTCTGGGTGGGGCACTAGCTGAAGTGCGTCTATTACAGCTTTTATGTCGTTCATACAGGAATGCCTTTTCCATATACCCAATTCGATAAAAGTACGATAAACTATTTATAAGCAGGAGAGTGAGGCATTGCCTCCACCGAAGGCGCAAACTCCCATGAACGCTCAGGTATCCACCCGGAAGGTACTGCTTATCCTAAATAGCCGTCTGGAGAGTCGTCATCATGTGGCGCACCGAAGGAGCAAATACTAAGCCGGGCTTAGTGTGAATCTCTCAGGTATCAGGGACAGGGGGAGCGGCAAACATACAACCGAAAATCCGGTTCTATGCTGCTTTTGGGAGCCCTGTAATGACACGCTACTCCGGTTAATTCAGTGTATTGGTATTGCCTATTGGCCATTGAATTGGTCTCTATTACAACCCACTGAATGAAAGAATCCCCCATGTCGAATCAATACGTAGATGAAGCCCCTTACCATCCTGGTTATGAGGATGCCTCGTTTAAAAACGAAGTATCCCCACAAATTGCAGAGTTAATGGAGTATCGCAAGATGAGTGCTCGGCACTTGCAGTTTTCGAACACCATCGTGCAGTTCTGCAAATCGGATCAAAACCACCACGCTCAAAACAACTGACCCGCTTCATAAGACAACAATAACGTAATGGATGCTTTAAGAACCGCCTTCGGGCGGTTTTTTATGGCAATGTGCTATAACATTTTTATTCTTCTGAAGGATAAAGCATGCTTATTGTCACAACGCTGACTGCCTGCATTATGACGGCACTCTTTATTCATTTATCGTTTGCTGTTATTCGTTTACGACGACACCATCGGGTGGGACTAGGTAGCGGTGGCGTAGATGAATTAGAGCGTGCAATTCGGGCTCAAGGTAATTTTGTTGAATACGTACCGATCGCATTAATACTCTTGGCTTGCCTTGAACTGAATGGTGCCCCGCTATGGGTCACCGCTATTCTTGGGATTGCTTTAGTGACTGGCCGCGTTATACATGCCAAAGGAATTAATCAGCCACCACCGCACTTCACTAATCGTATTATCGGCATGCGATTTACGATTACGACCCTCATCATGCTGGTTGTATTCAATTTAGTATGGTTGCTATTGCAACTGTGGTCATAAGATAAACATGCAAACAAAACGCCACTATCTAACCATAGTATGTTGTGCATCCATAGCACTTTTATACGGTTGTGCAACGACGAACTACGGTGACAATCAATTCAGGCTCAGCATGGCCAGTTCGGGTAAGGATGTGATGTGGGTGCCGACCAAGGTTGAAATGGCCGATCAAATGCTTTCACTGGCACAAGTTCGCCGCGGCGATCGGGTCTATGACCTGGGCTCTGGCGACGGCGTCATACCGATTGAGGCAGCAAAAAAATACCAAGTACAGGCAGTCGGCATAGAATACAACCCCGATTTGGTTAAGTTATCGCAGCGCAATGCAGAGCGGGCTAAAGTCGAAAACCTGGTGACATTTAAGCAGGGCGATATTTTTGTTGAAGATTTTTCAAAAGCCACTGTGCTCACCTTATACCTTGGCGAAAACCTCAATACCAAATTGATGCCGACCATTTTAAAAATGCCAGCAGGCACGCGCGTGGTATCCAACACCTTTCGGATGGAGTCGTGGATTCCAGATAAAGAAGTGCGTATTTCCAATGGAGAAATGGCTTACCTTTGGATTGTTCCGGCGAACATCGATGGTAACTGGCAGTTAAATGGCATACCCGGCCAACAAGAGACTCGCTTAGCCATTCGGCAGAAAAAACAATTTTTTGATGGCACGCTGTATCAGGGCAATAAACGCATTGCCCATTTTGAGGATGGCCGTATTCAGGGGACTAGCCTTGAGTTTGTGTTTGATTATCAAAATACTAAATACACCTTTAAGGGCCAAATCAATGGCGCTCAAATGACGGGTAATCTGAATAACAACACAGCAATTGCAATTAGTGGGAAACGCTAAACGGTAACCACATTTTTAATTTAATGATGATTGAATTAACTCGGCTGGCATTACCGGTCATTCAGGCTCCTATGGCGGGCGGTATCACCACACCTCAATTGGTAGCGGCAGTAGCTAATCATGGTGGCGTAGGAAGCTTTGGTTTTGCCTACAGTTCTCCAGAAAAAATTCAGGCAGATCTGGCAGCGGCACAAGCCCTTACGCGCGGCTTCATTAATGCAAACTTTTTTATTTTCAATCCAGTTCGCTTGCCAAATGATTCGGTGCAGGCGAGTGCTTTAGCGGCCTTGCGCTGTTTGGATCTGGATGACGCCCAAGTATTTACTATTCCAACAGCGCCGTTTTATCCCCATTTGATAGATCAGTTAGAGCCAGTCTGGAAGGCTCGACCAGCGATGCTCAGCTTTCATTTTGGCTTGCCACCGCACGGTATTATTGCGCAAGCACATGCGCTCGGTATATCTGTCGGCGTGACTGCAACTAGCCTAAGTGAGGCGCTGGCAATTCAGGTGGCAGGCGCAAATTTTATTATTGCGCAGGGAATCGAGGCCGGCGGGCACCGAGGCCAATTCGATTGGCAGGCAAAAGACGAAGAACTCAGCACCCGCGAACTCACCACCCTGCTAATTAAAAAATGCCGCATTCCGATTGTTGCTGCTGGCGGCATCATGAATGGCTCGGATATACAGGCGCTACTAACAAGAGGGGCAACTGCAGCGCAGCTCGGAACGGCTTTTTTGTGTTGCGAGGAATCGGGCACCGCGCCAAGCTACCAGCACTATTTGCTGACGCAGCAAGATAGACCCACCGTCATGACCAAGGCATTCTCTGGGCGCTATGCGCGCGGCCTAGAAAATAGCTTCACACGGTTCATGCAGGATCAAACGACCTTGCCCTTTCCGATTCAAAATACCCTGACTGGCCCACTGCGTCAGTGGGCCACTGCATCAAATGATGCTGAGTTTCAAAGCCTTTGGGCAGGCACAGCGTATGCACATATTCGGAGCATGTCGACAGGCGATTTAATGCAGCAGTTGCGCAGCGAGATTGAGGCCGCAAAAAGAGCTTAGCTAAGGCAATTCCTCTATTTTTTTAGGCGCTTAATTCTGACGCCTATGCTGGTAAGATCAAATACGAATTACCCTTGCCCACTTTATTTAGAAAGTATTCAAACGCATGCCGCATGACGTCGGCTTAATTGCCATTCTTGCCATCGGCTTTGGCCTTGCCCTCATTTTGGGGATGGCCGTCTCATACCTAAAAATGCCGCCTTTGGTTGGGTATTTACTAGCTGGCGTAATGATTGGCCCGGCGACGCCCGGTTTTGTCGCAGACATCAGCCTATCAACCCAGCTTGCCGAAATTGGTGTGATGCTATTGATGTTCGGTGTTGGATTGCATTTTTCCATTAACGACCTCTTGTCGGTCAAGAAAATTGCAATCCCTGGCGCGCTGTTTCAAATGACAGTAGCTACTGCCCTCGGCTTTTTTGTGGGCAGCTGGTGGGGCTGGTCGTTTTTGGGCTCCATAGTGTTTGGCCTAAGCCTCTCCGTTGCTAGTACAGTGGTTCTGCTACGAGCCCTTGAGGCAAAGGGCCTCTTAGAAACGCCGAACGGCAAGATTGCCATTGGCTGGCTTGTGGTCGAAGACCTTGTCATGGTTTTAGCATTGGTATTGCTGCCCGTAATGGCCGATATTTTCCATACGCAGCCGATGGGGGGTGCGGATAAAAATGGCATGGATGTATTGCAAGCAGTAGGCATTACCCTAGCCAAAGTTACTGCATTCATCGTCTTGATGTTGGTAGTCGGCAAGCGCTTACTGCCCAAAATTTTGTGGCTAGTGGCGAAAAACGGATCGCGTGAACTGTTTACGCTCGCCGTTATTGCGGCGGCAATTGGGATTGCGTTCTTAGCGGCCTCGCTATTTGATGTGTCATTTGCACTGGGCGCATTCTTTGCCGGCATGATGCTAGGTGAGTCTAAGCTCAGTAAACGTGCTGCGGATGAATCTTTACCACTGCGCGATGCGTTTGCAGTCCTCTTCTTTGTCTCTGTTGGCATGCTCTTTAACCCCGAAATTCTTTGGAATGAGCCGCTCAAGTTATTGATCGTCATTTTGATCATTGCGGTCGGTAAAACACTGGCAGCAGTAGCCTTGGTGCTACTTTTTAAATACCCGCTCAATACGGCGATGACGGTGGGTATTAGCTTGGCACAAATTGGTGAGTTTTCCTTTATCTTGGCGGGTATGGGCCTGGCCATGGACTTAATACCGAATGACGCGTACAGCTTGATTTTGGCGGGCGCGATTATTTCGATTGCAATGAATTCCTTTTTATTCAATGGCATTGCTCCAGCAATTGAGTGGGCACGAGCACGCTCTGCGCTTGCCCGTAAATTAGATAGCCGCATTGATCCGCTCGCGTTATTACCCACTACAGTCAATCAATCCCTCCTGACTGGTCAGGTCGTAATTGTGGGCCATGGACGGGTTGGTAAACGCGTTCTGCAAAAGCTGCGCGAACATAACATTGCCTGCGTAGTGGCTGAAATAGATCGCGCAGTAGTGCAAGAATTACGCTCGCACGATATCCCCGCAGTAACTGGCGATGCTGCAGATCCCTTTGTTTTGATTCAGGCCCACATAGCGCAGGCGGCAATCTTGGTAATTGCCACCAAAGATGCAATGGACATTAGTAAGATGGTCGAGACTGCACGGGCACTCAATCCCGGAATCGCTATTTACATTCGGGCGCAAGATAGCGAGGCCAGTAAAATGTATGAGCGGGAGGGCTGGGGTAAGTCATTTACGGCGGAGGAGGAGCTGGCCAATCGATTGAGTAGTGAGGTTGTACAGAAGCTCCAACAAGCCCATTAAAAAACAATGAAAAGCATAGTAGGCGTTCATAGCAACAATCAGACGCACTGGGTGGGCGATGGCTTTCCGGTGCGCACGTTATTTTCATATTCGACTATGGGCGAACAACTCAGTCCATTTTTAATGCTGGATTATGCAAGTCCGATGCTATTCCTACCCAGCAAGCAAGCAAAGGGGGTTGGCTCCCATCCCCACCGCGGCTTTGAGACCGTAACGATAGTGTTTGAGGGCGAATTGGCGCACAAAGATTCTGCCGGTAACGGCGGCACGATCGGGCCGGGCGACGTGCAGTGGATGACAGCCGGCGCAGGAATTTTGCACGAAGAAATGCATTCAAAGAAATTTACACAGCAGGGTGGCAGATTAAGCATGGCCCAGCTTTGGGTGAATTTACCAGCACAGCAGAAGATGAGGCCGCCGGGATACCAAGCGATTCAAGGTGAAGCCATTCCGACTGCCTATTTAGAAGGTGAGCAGGGCACAATTCGGGTGATTGCAGGAGCCTATGCTGGTCTTAATGGACCTGCCAAGACCCATACCGCTATGCAAGTTTTGGATCTGCGAATTAAAAAAGGTGCCGTCACTTCGATGCCAGCCCCCAATCAATGGAGTGCAGCACTTATTATTTTGAGCGGCCAAATTGAAATTGAAAAAACAATTGCAGGTGATGCCAGCCTCGTTGTATTCAGCCATGAAGGTGAAGGCATTGAATTCCTGGCACTAGAAGATACGCACGCCCTGATGCTGAGTGGCGAACCGATCGATGAGCCGATTGCAGGATATGGTCCATTTGTAATGAATACCCCAGCAGAAATTGCACAAGCAATTGCCGACTTTAATGCGGGCCAGTTTGGAAGGCTAGCTTAGCCTAAAAGCTCGCGGCTAGACCAATCGAAGTGCCACGCACGTTTTGGCCAAATTGATACCGAAACACAATACGCACGCGACTAAATAATGGCTCCGACTGGCTGCGGTCAAACTCCATTCCAGCGCCAACCGATGACAGCGAGTTAAAGCCTAGCGCACCGCGCAAATCGCCCAAAAATTCGGTGTGCGCAAGTTCTCCAACGGCGCGGATGGGCATCGAAAAAAAAGTCAGTGGCGTAGGAACTCGATTGCGCGCCCATAAGCTGAGACTCTGCGAATTCGCTGAGCCTTGAACTGCCTTTGAGGTATCGAAGGTATTCATTTCAATATTGGTATAGCGTAACTCAATATCAATTTCACGCTCTGGCTTGTAATTCTCATAGTCGAGCATCAGTGATCCGCCAAGGCCATAGGTATTCATGCGTCCCCCATTCAAGAATTGCAAATCAACACCGGTGTTATTTTTAATGATCCGAGATGCAATCGATAGATCGCTTTCTAAATGGCCTAGCATCACATTGGCAATTGGCCGAATGCGCAGTTCGTCGGTGAGTGGAAAATCCCAGCCGACACCACCGGTACCGGTGATGCTATTCCAATGTACGGGGATATCAACACTGGTATTACCCACATTTCCTATAAAACTTGGGTTGTAGCGATTAACCGCAAGAGTACCCTCGAGATACAGCGGTACATTTCGACTAAGGCGGTCTCCGCCGCCTAAGGAAATCATTTGCAGATTGGGATTGTTGCCGCTCCGATCCGTAATGGAAAGCGATCCAGTGGTTACATCTGGCGTTAAAGAATAGCCCGTGATCACCATAAAGGCATCAGCGCGTTTTTTTAAGAAGGCATTGTATGCATCGGCACCCTGGGCATGAACACTCGACAGAGCGGCGCCCCATAGCGCGAGGAGGCAGGCGATGCGACGACGGGTTAAATACGGCATCAGGATGGCGATTGGCAGTAGAAGCGTTGTAGATGGGGGCTTCGTTCAAAAAAATGAGCCCACATGTTCTCTGAAATTATAAGTCGACGAGGCAAGATGGCGACCCGTTTATCATAGGTAGGTGAACAACTTTCTCGATCCCGCCATCCTCTTTTTTGTGTTTGGCGCCTTTGCCGGCCTGATTAAATCGAATTTAGAGATTCCTCAGCCGATTGCGCGTTTTCTGTCCTTGTATCTGTTAATGGCCTTAGGGCTTAAAGGCGGCTTTGCGCTCCAGAAATCCGGCTTCACTCAAGAGATTGGTTTGGCGCTGGGCCTCGCCATCTTTTTAGCCATCCTTATTCCAATCATTGCCTATGCGTTACTCCGAACCCGTTTAAACAATTATGACTCCGCCGCTATCGCAGCAACCTACGGCTCGGTCAGCGCGGTTACCTTTATTACAGCAACGCAATTTTTGAGTAATCAAGAAATTCCTTATGGTGGTCATATGGCGGCAGCCATGGCACTGATGGAGTCACCCGCCATTATTTTGGCCATTGTGTTAGCCAATAAGGCCCGCGTCAGCAGTACCAATAAGGCCCAGTCCATTGGCTTGTCGAAGGTATTGCATGAATCATTTACTGACGGCGCTCAGCTTTTATTGCTCGGGTCAATGGCGGTTGGCATGCTCAGCGGTGAGGATGGCCAGCGCATCATGGCACCATTCTCAATCGATTTGTTTAAGGGCATGCTGGCCTTCTTCTTGCTGGACATGGGGCTGATGGCAGCAAAAAATTTCAGCGGCATTAAAGGCAAGCCGCTGATCGTCGTGATTTATGCCCTAGTTGCGCCCTTGGTACACGCGGGCATTGCTTTGCTGCTGTGCACTCTATTGCGCTTACCCTTGGGAGATACGATTCTCCTCATGGTGCTCGCTGCTAGTGCATCGTATATTGCGGTGCCGGCGGTATTGCGCCACGCCTTGCCCGAAGTCAATCCGGCCCTCTACATGGGGATGTCCTTGGGCATTACCTTCCCATTTAATATCATTATCGGAATACCCCTGTATTCATTTGTAGCGCAACTGCTACGATAGCGCGTTTTAATACTAAGGCCTCTTGGCTTGGTATAGTGATTTACCCATTAAGAAAAGGACCTATATGACTCACCATGAAAAACTCATCGCCGCTTTTGAGGCCTATAAAGAAGAGAACACCAAGTTTCAAGAAAAGGGTGTCAAAGCTTCTGCTGCGCGTGCACGCAAAGCCCTGCAAGAAATTGCTGGTTCTTGCAAAGAGCGCCGCAAAGAAATTACGGCAGAAAAAGAAGGGCTTGATGCCAAAAAAGGCGAAGGCATGTCGCAAGATGCTGCTCGTCATGCCCATATTCGTAAGTAATTCATTCGCACCCAATTGGTGCCGTTTTAGTTAAGCGGCTGTCTTTAGGCAAATACAATAAACATGTAGTTGATTTATTTATTTTTACCCTCCATAAGCATTTATTGGCCATCCCTCGGGATGGCCTTTTCTTCTTTGGAGCGCGCTTACTTCATACCCGTAGGCCTTGGATTGGCCGAGACTTCCATGGCCAGCTTCACTGCACGTTTGGCCATATCTTCAAATGAGGCAATGGAGCCCGACCCGGTGCGGAAGGTTTCGCCTTCCAAGGTAATCACGCCACCTCCAATAAACTCGTTGGTTTGGCTATTCGTAATTTTGCTCTCAATCACCAGTGCAGGTGTTTTCGAGTTGACGCCAGAAGCATAGGCCGCCGCATTGGCTGCTAACCCAATCGGAGTGAAGTTCCATGGCTTTAGGCCATCCGCAGAAACTTCAGCGCCCGTAATGCCAACCGATATACGCGCCACCCCAGGACCGGACTGGGTAACGATACGCATACCACGCCGACCCTCAACTGCTTCACGCATCGAGGACTCCAATGCGCGTTTTGCCTGCGCAACCACTTGAGGAGTAATTTCACTCGTAAATTGCGATTGATTAAGGTAAATCGGATCCAGAATGACTGCAGTGTAAGTGTTAGGGTTTACACCTGCCTTGCGATAACGCCAGATGCGTGTTCCATCGGGGGTATTTGCAACGGGCTGTAATGCCCGATAGTTCGGTAAAAAGCCGGACTCTGGCATAGACGTCGAAGACATAATTTTAGGGCCGCTGCTGCAGGCTACTAAAGCACTCACTAATGGGGCCACTAAGAGCAATGCGACTACTGTTCTGCGATTCATGAGTGGATCCTTTTGATCTCATGTGGGACATGAGGTAAATTCATTCTAAGGCCAATCGAATAGAAGCAGCTGTAACGTAAGTAAACAATGTAAATAAGTCCACGCAAGGAAAAAAATGACAAAAAGTGACCGATTTGAAAAAGGGATGGCAGTTCGCCGTAAAGTACTGGGCGATGCCTATGTTGATCAGGCGCTGCAGAATGCAGATGATTTCTCAATGCCGCTGCAGGATTTTGTCACCGAAAATGCGTGGGGTACGGTCTGGGTGCGTGATGGCTTAACGCTAAAGCAGCGCAGCTTAATAACCGTATCCGCCATCATTGCCATGAACCGCCCGCACGAACTCAAGTTGCATATTCGTGGGGCAATCAACAATGGGGTAAGCAAACTCGAACTACGCGAGGTCTTTTTGCACTGCGGCGCTTATTGCGGCGCACCTGCCGTAGTTGATGCGTTTCGCATCGCCCGCGAAGTCTTTGCAGAGGATGCTAAAGCAGCAGGCTAGAACGTACCCGGATACAAAATATCTTTGGTCACATTTTGAATGTCACGGTGACCCGTAAAGGCCATCGTGATATCAAGTTCTTTGTGAATAATCTCAAGGCATTTCGTTACACCAGCTTCGCCCATGGCACCAAGGCCATACAAGAATGGTCGACCAATCAGAGTGCCACGCGCACCGAGGGCCCATGCTTTCAACACATCTTGGCCAGATCGAATGCCGCCATCCATCCACACTTCAATGTCCTTGCCGACTGCATTGACGATGCCGGGTAAGGCATGAATGCTAGACACTGCTCCATCCAATTGGCGGCCGCCATGATTCGAGACAATCAGAGCGTCTGCTCCCGAATCGGCAGCAAGGCGCGCATCCCCTTCATCCAATATTCCTTTGATGATGAGTTTTCCGCCCCAGCGTTTTTTGATCCACTCAACGTCGCCCCAATTGAGGCCGGGATCAAATTGCTCTGCCGTCCATGACGACAGCGAGGACATATTACCTACGCCAGTGGCGTGACCCACAATATTGCGAAAGGTTCTACGCTGCGTCATCGCCATGCCCAAACACCAGCGCGGCTTAGTCATCATATTAATAATGTTGGGAATGGTTAACTTGGGGGGAGCACTCAAACCATTTTTTAGATCTTTGTGGCGCTGACCCAAAATTTGTAAGTCTAGGGTTAACATAAGTGCAGAACATTTAGCAACGCGCGCACGTTCAATTAGACGCTCAATGAAGCCGCGGTCTTTCATGACATAGAGCTGAAACCAAAATGGCTTTGTGGTGTGTTTGGCAACGTCTTCAATCGAGCAAATGCTCATGGTCGATAAGCAGAAGGGCACGCCAAATTTCTCTGCTGCTTTGGCTGCGAGGATTTCACCATCAGCGCACTGCATGCCAGTCAATCCCGTTGGCGCCAAGGCCACCGGCATTGCAACCTCTTCACCAATCATGGTAGTTTTGGTGGTGCGATTGACCATGTTGACAGCAACCCGCTGGCGCAATTTAATTTTCTGAAAATCCGATTCATTGGCGCGGTAGGTGGATTCAGTCCACGAACCCGAATCGGCATAGTCATAAAACATCTTGGGGGTGCGCTTCTGATGCAGTACGCGCAAGTCTTCAATATTGGTAATAACGGGCATGATCAATCCTTGTTAATTCGACAATTAATGACAGCATTGTATGGACTCCAGTCTAGCCCTGAATATCCTTATGGGCAAAGCGTAGTAACCCTCGGAGATTAGGTGCTGGGCAGCATACTAAATAAGGTTAATTGCATGGCCTGATTGCGTATGGGCACTAAAGCGAGGTATTCGGGGCTCTGCGCCCAACGCTGGGCATCCATTGCAGTGGGAAACTCCAGCTGTACGTATGCAGAGAAGGGCTTGCATTCGAGTTCATTCCAAAAAACCTCGCCACGCACTCCGCGCTGTGTAACGCGCCCGCCATACTGTTCGACCGTTGCGCTAACCTGCTTGCGGTATTCCTCAAATGCGGATGGATTAGATAGCTCAATTAAGCCAAGTACGTTTACTGCCATTGAATTGCTCCAGTTCTGGTATTGCTTTGCATGAAAGTGGAATAGGTATAGTACTGAATACACACAAGGGAATCCAGTGAAGAGTGATACCAAGGGCATGTTGATCGGATTTGGCGGCATCGCCATTTTTAGCCTGACCTTGCCAGTGAGCAAAATAGCGGTTCAGGTCCTCGACCCCTACTTCATCGTATTTGGCAGGGCGGCCCTGGCCGGTCTGATTGCCTTAGCGTACTTAATTATTGTCAGAGCGCCGTTGCCGGCGCGCACCACCTTGACTGGATTTGCCCTGATTGCACTGGGGGCTGTCTTTGGATTTCCTCTGTTTATTACGATTGCCATGATGCAGGGCCCATCATCCAATGGCGCAGTTATCTTAGGCATTCTTCCCCTTGTAACGACCGTATTGGGTGCAATCCGCTTTAAGGAGCGGCCATCCATTGGATTTTGGTTGAGTTCATTGGTGGGTACCGGGCTAGTACTTCTCTACGCTTTAATGCAGGGTGCCGGGCAATTCTCCTATTTTGACGGCCTGCTGATGCTTGCCTGCGTTTGCGCTGCTATCGGTTATGTCGAGGGCGCCAAGTTATCCGCCCGCATGAAACCGAAAATCGTCATTTCATGGGCACTGGTTTTTTCTCTGCCGATCAGTTTAGTGTTCAGCGCCTTGAGCTACCAGCCGGATTACCTCGATGCAAGCCTTGATATTTGGCTTTGCTTTGCCTATTTGGGTATTTTTTCCATGTTTGTGGGCTTCTTCTTTTGGTACGAAGGCTTACGCATCGGCGGTATTGCGCGCGTCAGTCAGGTGCAGTTGTTGCAGCCCTTTTGCACCTTACTTGCGTCCAGCGCCTTATTGGGCGAACCCCTGACCTTGCTTAATTTGGTATTTGCTGCCCTAGTCGTTTCAACCGTCATGGTGGGCAAACGCATGCTAATCAAAGCGCCCGTTCTAAATCCCCCCACCTAGCAGTCCTTTTCCCGGGCTAGCAATCCAGGGTAGATTTGCCATTTTTATTGGATAATCATGGGCTAAACCTATAAAAAGTGAGAGACACGCTATGTTGAAATTAGATGCACACGCCTCAGGACGTCATTTTTTACATATCCCGGGCCCTAGCCCAGTACCCGCACGTGTACTGCGTGCCATTAGTTATCAAACCATCGATCACCGCGGGCCCGAGTTTGGTCAGCTTGGACTAAAGCTGCTCGAAGACGTTAAGCGTATTTTTAAAACCAAACACCCTGTGATTATTTACTCCTCATCGGGTACGGGCGCATGGGAGGCCGCTTTAGTAAACACCCTCTCCGCTGGCGATCATGTCCTGATGTATGAAACCGGTCAGTTTGCAACGCTTTGGAAGCACATGGCCGACAAGCTTGGCATTCATGCAGAGTTCTTGGGTAAGCCCGGCATTGAGGGCTGGCGTAGAGGTGTAGATGCAAAATTAATTGAAGAGCGCCTTAAAAAAGATACTGAGCACAAGATCAAAGCCGTTTGTGTTGTACACAACGAAACATCCACTGGCGTTACCTCCAATATTGCTGCGGTACGTAAGGCCATGGACGATGCTAAGCATCCAGCATTGCTGATGGTCGATACCATTTCCGGTTTGGCATCGGCAGACTATTGCCACGATGCCTGGGGTGTCGACGTGACGGTAAGTGGGTCGCAAAAAGGCTTAATGCTGCCTCCCGGCTTGGGCTTTAATGCCTTATCACCCAAAGCCTTAGAGGCCAACAAAAAGGCAACACTACCAAAGGCATTTTGGGCTTGGGATGAGATCCTTGTTTCCAATAAAACCGGGTACTGGCCAACCACCCCGTCAACGAATTTGCTTTATGGTTTGCATGAAGCCATTGCGATGATTGAGTCAGAGGGCATGGATGCGGTATTTGCCCGCCACCAGCGCTTGGCCAAAGCCTGCCGAGCTGCAGTGACTGCGTGGGGCCTCGAAATTCTGTGCCAAGAGCCAGAGGTGTATTCGCCCGTATTGACCGGCGTCATGCTACCCGAGGGTTTTGACGCGGATGCATTGCGTAAGCTGATTCAGGAGCGTTATAACTTGTCGCTGGGTACTGGCCTTGGTAAGTTAAAAGGCCGTGCATTCCGTATTGGCCACTTGGGCGATTGCAATGAACTGAGCCTCTTGGCCGCAATTAGTGGCTGTGAGATGGGCATGACGGTATTTGGTATTCCACTCAAGGGCAGCGGCGTTTTGGCTGCGCAAGAGTTGCTGCGCTAGACCAAATCAGTTTGTGCGTAAAAAAGCCGCCATGGCATTTGGCGGCTTTTCTATTTCCAGACGAGTGGGCCGCTGTTCTAGCTACCCCTCAAGAGCCTGGATTATGCTGGCGCTGCAATCGGACCACGCTTGGTTAACTCGCGGCGGATTTTGTCTTTAATCTTAGGTTTTGTGGCTGATTCCATTAATTTGGTCAGCTGACCCACATTCAGTGGACCCAGGCGCGCTTTGCCTGTTTTGGTGAGCATAGGATCGTTTTTGCGATTGCGCTGATTTTGACCTGCGGCCATGGGTAATCCTCATAAAGATTCAATGGCGTAAGGGAGGAAGTGATTTCGCTCAATTAACCCCCTAAGCAGGGCACAAAATAGTGATCTATTTGAGAATAACAGCAATTTTTTGTTGAAAATAAGTATATTTTCTGAAATCTGCTATAAATATTTACAGTAATACGGCAATATCAGCAGTGCAATACCTCAATTTAGATTAGAACAACGTAAAGCAAAGGAAGATCATGTCACAACACGAAATTATCATCGCTGCGTATGAAACCTATCTGGCTGAAAATGAAAAGTTTAAAGTAAAGGGCGTAAAAGCCTCTGCAGCGCGAGCGCGTAAGGCACTGCAAGATATTGCAACTGCCTGTAAAGAGCGCCGTAAAGAAATTTCTGCTGAAAAAGAAGCGCTTGCTTAAGGAAGCGGTGCCGGATCATGCTCAAAGCCAAGCAATTGGCTACAGTGTGGTGCGGCGTTCTTGGATCCCGCTATACGTGCTGCTAATAGGCCTGCAATTATCAGCATGCGCAACCATCTATACCGATACATCCGATGCAAATAAAGTGACATTTCTAAATTCCACCAATGAATCGCGTGCGGATTTGCAAAGTAAGGCACAGGCTTATTGTATGCAGTATGGAAAAAAGGCATTTTACCGAGAAACAGACAGCGGAGTAGTAACCGTCTTTGACTGCAGGCCGTAATTAGCCAGCAAGTTCCGACTGGTAGATAAGCCCAGCATGCTCTCGCAGCGCATGAAACTCAATGCTTTCCCAGCGCTGTTGCGCCACATCCAGTTCGGATTTATGCGTTGCTAAAAATACTGCGGCACCAACGACGTCTTCCGCCATGCGGTGAATATTTTCTTGTGTAAACTTTTTGAGGGCAGTGGCATCCGCCGAGCTGACCCAGCGCGCCAAACTATAGCGGGCCGGCAACAAGCGAACCTCCGCGCCGTATTCGCTTTTTAGGCGATGCGCTACTACTTCAAATTGAAGCTGACCAAATGCGCCGAGTAACATGATGCCGCCCGCCATTGGCCTAAACACTTGAATGGCTCCCTCTTCACCAAGCTGCATGAGGCCCGTGCGCAATTGCTTGGACCGGAGCGGATCAGCAGACTCCACTAATTTAAAAATCTCTGGCGCAAAAAAAGGCAGGCCGGTAAATTGCAGTTGCTCACCCTCTGTCAACGTATCGCCCAGGCGCAGTAAACCATGATTTGGCAGTCCAATGATGTCGCCAGGGAAAGCCTCGTCGAGAATGTCCCGCCGCTGGGATAAAAAGGACAGGGCATTATTGGTGCGCACTTCTTTGCCGTTGCGGCAGATCTTGAGGCGCATACCACGCTGAAAGTGCCCCGAACAAATCCGTAAGAAAGCAACGCGATCCCGGTGCGCAGGATCCATATTGGCTTGAATCTTAAATACCACTGCAGAAAATTTAGCTTCAGATGGCTTCACTTCGCGCTGTATGGCCTTGCGCGAGCCCGGCGGCGGTGCAAGCTCAACTAAGGTATTGAGGATTTCACGCACGCCAAAGTTATTAATGGCGGAGCCAAAGAAAACGGGCGATTGCTTGCCAGCCAAAAAAGCTTCTAAATTGAATTCAGGCATGGCATTTCGAATCAATTCCACTTCAGCGAGGGCTTCCTTCAGATCCGATCCGAGCCGTTCTTGCAGGGCTGGATCGTGGATATCAATCAGCGTATCGGAGCCATCTGAGACGCGATCCTCTCCTGGTTTAAAGAGGCGCATTTTTGACTTGGCAATATCAATCACACCAGCAAATGACTTACCCATGCCTACAGGCCAGGTGAATGGAACTACTTCCATACCAAGGGCATTCTCGATTTCATCCATTAGCTCAAGGGGTCTCTTGACTTCGCGATCCATCTTGTTAATGAAGGTAATCAGTGGCGTATTACGGGCACGGCACACCTCTAATAGGCGCAATGTTTGTGATTCCACGCCATTGGCAGCATCAATCACCATTAGGGCCGAGTCTACTGCGGTTAATACGCGGTAGGTGTCCTCAGAAAAGTCTTGATGGCCTGGTGTATCCAATAAATTAATGATGCAATCGCGGTATTCCATTTGCATCACCGAACTGGCAACGGAGATGCCGCGCTGTTTTTCAATTTCCATCCAGTCCGATGTCGCATGGCGACTCGCCTTACGGGCTTTGACGCTTCCCGCAATTTGGATCGCACCGGCATACAGCAATAGCTTTTCGGTCAGCGTCGTTTTGCCGGCATCTGGGTGGGAGATGATGGCAAAGCTACGGCGACGAAGAACTTCTTGGCCTGGGGATTGGGACTGCTGTGGGTCGATGGCTGTTCTACTTAAGGACTCAATTTTGAAAAGCGATTATAAGCGGTGGTGCTTACGAATAAACCTAGAAGCGTTCTTCTGGGCGCAAAAACCGCCATTGCCCTGCTGGTAATGGACCCAAGGAAATACGACCCATGCGAACCCGTTTTAGGCCCAAGACCTTAAGTCCAACAAGCTCACACATTCTGCGAATTTGGCGTTTGCGGCCCTCACGTAAGACAAAACGCAATTGATCTTCATTTTGCCAGCTTACTTTCGCAGGCTTTAGGGCTTGGTCATCGAGGGTGAGTCCGTGGCGAAGCAAATCAAGATCATCAAAGGACAGCCTACCCTCCACCCGCACTAAGTACTCTTTTTCAATTGGGCTATTTTCCCCAATCAAGAGTTTGGCTATTCGCCCATCTTGCGTTAGAACTAGCATGCCAGTCGAATCAATATCAAGCCGACCCGCAGGCGCCAAACCTTTTGAATTAAAACGGCCATTGTGTTTTGAGTCGCCAGCATAAAAATTCTCAGGAGTAATGAGTGATGCCGCTGGTTGGTATTCTTGGTCATCATCGCGGTGGGAAATAAAGCCAACTGGCTTATTCAGAATTACCGTGACTCGGGCCGCTTGCTGCTTTTGGGCGTCCAAGTGCAATTCAATTTTTTGGCTACGATATGCACGTGAGCCGAGCTCCGAGACCACCTTCCCATCGACCGTAACAAGACCCTGCTCAATATACGAGTCAGCCTCGCGTCGCGAGCACAGGCCAAGTTCAGAAAGCAGTTTAGAGACGCGAAATTGTTCCATCACGCTATTATGAATTACGATGACCCTTGTTAAACTGAATTCGGAATGAATCCTCTAGAAAAAGAACCCAAACTGGAATCAGAGCCAATAAAACGGGTAGATGACCGGAAGTCCGTCCTAGATCTGCCAGCCATCTTTTTGATTACAGGCTGCTGCATGATTTGGGGCTATCAGCAAATAGCAATTCAGGCCATTGCAGATGAAGTGCCGCTCCTAATGCAATTGACCATTCGCTCCGTGATTGCAAGTGCGTGCATTTGGGCCTGGATGGCATTTAAAAAGATCAAGGCATTTCAGCGGGATCGGACCACAATTCCGGGGGTACTTGCGGGACTACTGTTTTTTGCTGAGTTTGTTTTGCTGTACTCTGCGCTCGAATACACCAACACGTCGCGCGCCATCACTTTTTTATACTTGGCGCCGTTTATTGTGGCGTTAGTATTGCCTATGTTTATTCCTGCCGAGCGCTTACATTGGATTCAAGTAAGTGGCATGTTGATTGCATTTGGCGGACTGGCATTCGCATTTCAGGACGGATTTTCTACTGGCGCAGCGCACTTTCTACTTGGTGATATAGCTGTAATTGGGGCTGCAACGGCATGGGCCTTCACAACCATCGTGGTGCGCATTACTGCGCTTGGGCAAATACAGCCAGAACGAACTTTATTTTTTCAGTTGTTTGTATCCTCAATCGCCCTGGTCAGCCTTTGCTTTGTATTTGAAGTTCCCTTGCCCAGTAATCTATCAGTGAAATCGATCGCCTCGTTGTTTCTTCAGTCGGTCATTATTGCAGCTGCTAGTTATTTATTCTGGTTTTGGCTTTTACGCCACTACCTTGCAACTAAAGTGTCTGCATTTAGTTTCTTAACACCGATGTTTGGCCTACTCTTTGGATTTTTTCTTGCAGGCGATCCAATTGACGGCACACTGATAGTTGCTTTTATTTCTATCGCGCTGGGTATTTATTTAGTCAATCGCCGTCAACGTAGTTAATTATAAAAATCAAACAATACAGGCTTAGTAGGGACTGACTTGCCCATCTGGGCGATTCTTAAAGCGCTTATGCACCCAGTAGTACTCTGCAACATGCTGGCGGATCTCGGCTTCATAGATTGCATTTAGGCGTGCCGTATCAGCAATATGGTCATCACTTGGAAAGCCATCAATTGGCTTGCTAATGACACAAGAGTAGTGCGAACGGTCTGGTAATAAAGTAGTCACCATCATGCAGACCTCTGCCTTAGCAATTAATGCAAGGCGGGATACGGCGGTAATGGTGTTAGTCGGAATACCAAAAAAAGGCACAAACACCGAATCACGCAGACCCAAATCCAAGTCTGGCGCAATGATGATGAGATTGCCTTTGCGAATTTCACGAATCAGTGGTAATAAATTACCCTGTCGGTCGATGGCATTGCCGCCGAAACGATTACGCCAACGAATGATGCGCTCATTGAAAAATGGATTTTTCATACGTTGAAAGAGGCCCGAGGTTCTGGGCCATCCGCGCTCCTTGCCCAGTGCACTAATGACAATGCTACCTTCGATGCCCGTAAAGTGCATATTAACTAAGATACGGGGTTTTTGATCGCTCAGGTCGACTGCAGATTTCACATCAACCATCTTGGAAACGGCATTAGCGCTGCCTAGCCAAATTACACTGCGCTCAGCAATACTCCGCCCAAGTAGTTTCCAGTGATCATATGCGAGTACATTAATTTCGCGTTCCGACAGCAAGGGAAAGCACAGCCGCAAATTAGTTTTAACAACCTGTTTTCGCTTACTAGGTATATGGCCAGCAAGCGAGCCAAGGGCATAGCCAATAAGTACAACCAATCGATACGGGAGTCTGGAAAGAAGAGCCAGAATGCCCACTCCCACATAATTAAAAACCGCTTTAATCAAGATGGGCTTTGTTGTAGCGCAAAAGGCTTTGCTGGGTAAGCGACTTAATATCGTCAGATGCCCCAATCGTCATACCAAGATCATGGAGTCCCCCATCCTCAAGTCGGTATACCCAGCCATGTATGGTGAGGTCTTGACCGCGTGACCAGGCGTCTTGCACGATGGTGGTTTCGCATACATTGGTCACTTGTTCGATGACATTGAGTTCGCATAAGCGCTCTTGGCGCACATGTTTTGGTAAGGCCTCTCCCAGATAGCGCTCGTGTTTTTGATGCACATCTTTCACATGCCTGAGCCAATTATCAGCTAAGCCTACGCGCCGATCACCCAGGGCGGTGTGAACACCAGAGCAGCCATAGTGACCACAAACAATCACGTGCTTTACTTTTAGCAAATCAATCGCAAATTGAAGGACAGAGAGGCAATTTAGGTCAGTGTGGACCACGACATTGGCGATATTGCGATGAACAAAAAGCTCTCCAGGCAAAAGACCGACGATGGCATTCGCAGGCACGCGGCTATCAGCACAGCCAATCCACAAAAATTCCGGCGCCTGCTGAGATACAAGGCGTTGAAAAAAATCGGGATCAGCCTCGACCATGGAGCTCGCCCATTCACGATTTTTTGCAAATAGATGCTCTAAGACTTTGGCAGAATTCGGTATAGTCATGGATTCAGTTTAAAGTACATTGATGACGCCACACTGGTTAAAACAAACGGATGTCGGAATAGAGCTCAGCATTTATTGCCAGCCTGGCGCCAAAGTGAGCAAAATTGTGGGTACGCATGACGGCCACTTAAAGGTCTCTTTGCAGGCCCCTGCGGCTGAAAATAAAGCGAATGAAGCGCTGTTGCAGTGGCTTTCGAAGCAATTGCGCATTCCGCAGCGGCAAATACATTTACTTTCTGGTCAGGCTAGCAAAATTAAGCGGGTTGAGCTTTGGGCACCCATTTCCATGGAGCACGTGGTGCAGAGGCTTAAGCCATAGGTATTTACCAAAATAATAGCCACAGAATACCTAGTATTAAAATCCATTTACCGAGGTAGTAGAGGCTACGCTGCTTCGCTTTGAGCTGCTTTGCCTTACTACGTAAATGGTAAACATTAGCAAACAGAATATTTACAAAACCCACTTGCTCTGAGTCGACATTCTTTGATGCAGCAGCACTCATCACATGCTTTCCGAACCAGCGATTAAATGCTTGCACTATCTTGGTATATACCGGACGCTCGATATCGCAGAACAGCACGATACGCTGATGATCGGTTTTGTTGGCGGCGTAATGAATGTAGGTTTCGTCGAACATGACGGCTTCACCGTCTTTCCAATAGTAGCGCTCGCCATCAACGTCAATAAAACAGTCAGGACTATTGGGCGTTACTAAACCCAGGTGGTAGCGAAGTGAACCGGCATAAGGATCACGATGCCGTACCAAGGTTGCCTCTGGTGGAAGCGACGCAAACATCGCGGCTTTCACGGACGGAATTGATTTGAGAAGGGCTACGGTTTTTGGGCAAGCTGCTTCAGCAGAGGCTAAATCTTTACCATACCAATACAGATGAAAGCGTTTCCAGCCTGTCCGAAAAAAAGAGTTAAAGCCAATATCGTTATAGCCTGTTGCAGCGGCGATTGATCCACCCTCATTCAGAGCCAAGGCCTCAGCACGAATTATTTTCCAGTTGTCCTGCAATTTTTGTAATTCAGGAAACTCTGAAACGGAGATGTACGCACCTGCTTTTACTTTAGAGAAAAGATAAAGTAGGCTATTGATTGGAGCTAAAAGAACCACGTAGTCGGTTAGGGAGCGCATAACACCAAAACGTACTCGCCCCCTAAAATAGACATAGAGCGCAGAACTCACAAAGAGTAATAGAACGGCGTGGCGAATTTCCATGGTGGCTGCATTTACTTTCAAAAGAGTAGAGGCCCACTTAAAACAAGGCAAAATAGACTGTGCCTATTTTAAGTGAGGCAATTCTTTTCGTGCAGCATTAATAGCGATCTGCTTCGGAGTTTTTATGTCTTTGTATAAAAAACTACAACAACGCGCCCTAGAGGCAAGGCCAATCCGGATTGCGTTGATTGGCGCAGGCAAATTTGGGTCGATGTATTTATCGCAAATCCCGCGGACTCCGGGCATCCATTTGGTTGGTATTGCGGACCTATCACCCGAGCGTGCTAAAGCCTCTTTGCGTCGGGTAGGGTGGCCAGAAGAGCAATTTATGGCAGCCACGTTGGATGAGGCAGTGCGCAAGGGGAGCACATTCATTACAAGCGATGCATCCGCACTGATTGAAGACAATGCAATCGAGCTCGTGATTGAGGCTACAGGTGTTCCAATCGCAGGGATTGCGCATGCACTACGCTGTATTCAGCATGGTAAACATACCATCATGGTCAATGTTGAAGCCGATGTATTGGCAGGACCTTATTTGGCAAGGCGAGCGGCAGAAGCTGGGGTGATTTATTCGATGGCCTCGGGAGACCAGCCGGCATTAATTGCAGAGATGGTCGATTGGGCACGAACGATTGGCTTAGAAGTGGTGTGTGCTGGAAAGGGAACTAAATACCTTCCGGCATACCATGCATCGACACCCAAAACCGTATGGGGCCACTATGGGTTCAGTGACGAACAAGTGGCAAGTGGTGACTTCAATGCACAAATGTTTAATTCCTTTTTGGACGGCACTAAGTCGGCGCTGGAAATGGCGGCAGTTGCCAATGCATGCGATTTACAGGTCCCAGAACAGGGCTTGGGCTTTCCGGCGTGTGGCGTAGATGATTTGCCAGCACTACTAAAGCCAATGCATGATGGCGGCATATTGCCGCGCAAAGGAATGGTTGAGGTAGTCTCGTCGATCGAGCGCGATGGGCGCCCTGTTTTTCGTGACTTACGCTGGGGCGTGTATGCCGTCTTTCATGCGCCAAGCGAATACGTTAGGGATTGCTTTTTACAATACGGATTAAAGACAGATACCTCAGGATGGTATGCAGCAATGTATAAGCCATATCATCTGATAGGCCTGGAGTTAGGTATCTCCGTTGCGAGCGTAGCCTTACGTCAAGAGGCAACCGGGGCAACCGGCGCTTTTGTTGGCGATGTTGTAGCGTGTGCCAAGCGGGATCTACTAGCTGGCGAAGTCTTGGATGGCGAAGGCGGCTTTACTGTCTATGGAAAGTTAATGCCGGCCACGGAGTCATTGCGTATTAGTGCGTTGCCGATTGGCTTGGCACATAAACTTCCCTTAAAAAATACGATCAAGTCAGGACAGATTGTGACTTGGATGGACGTGAAGCATGACACCAATCAAGAGGCGATTCAAATACGGCGACGGATGGAGGCCGAGTTTAAGTAAAAGTTACCTGCGCTCACTTTTTTAACTTACTTTCTCGCTTGATAATTTCTGCATTAATGCGCTCGAGCGTTTTGGCATCGGGATTTTGCCAAGTGCCTCCAGACTGATTGACCATGAACACCAGCGACGCTGCGAAATCAGTGACACTTAAGTCGGCTTTACCGCCTTTTGCCGGCATGCCTCGAACGCCAACATAACCATGGGCAGTTAACTGGACCTGCCCTTCTTTAATTAAAGGCGCCCATTTTGCCTTATCGCCCACCTTTGGTGCCCCAGCGACCCCGTTTTGATGGCATACAGCACAGGCTTGCTTATACGTGTTTTCCCCAGTGGCTGTTGCGCTCTGCGTATAAAAAATTAGACTAAGGGAGGCGAATAGAAAACGGAACATGAGGCGGCCTAGTGAAAATTAGTTTGCACCCGCACAATAAAAGCACGGACAGAATACAAAAACGATGAATAAAGATTAAGACCATTATGATAGATCTTGATCAAAATACAAACGTACTTATTTTATCAATGCCAAAGGTATTTTATAAATAACTCAAGTTGCTTTAATGGGTCAATTTCACTCCAAATGCAATCGAGAAAAAAGCAATGAATGGATTTATCAAAAACTTAATAGCCCTTATATTACTTGGACTTACGTTACTTTCCGTCTACACATGGGGGATGCTTAACTGGAGTTATGCCGATGGCGAGCGAGCGGGTTTTATACAGAAATTTGCGAGCAGGGGTTACCTCTGTAAAACCTGGGAAGGTGAGTTGGCTTTGGTATCGATGCCAGGAACGATGTCCGAAAAATTCTTCTTTTCGGTGCGCGATGATGCTGTGGCGCAAAAAATAAATGCGAACTTAGGAAAAAAAGTAGCGCTAAAATATGAACAGCACATCGGCCTGCCAACCAGCTGTTTTGGGGAAACAGAGTACTTTGTGATTGATTTGCTGGTTTTGGATCAATCCTAGTTGAGTGTGTAGTCGAAATAGTGCAAACAACTTTATTTTTATTATTTTTTGTGTTACAAATAATGTCAGCGCGTTGTGCGCCAACATACATACCAACAAGGAGCTTCACTTGAACAAAGCAGAACTTATCGCAGCGATTGCTGACGATGCTGAGATTTCAAAAGCCAAAGCTGAATTCGCACTGAATTCCGCTATTGAGCACATCATTAAAGCCGTTACCAAGGGTGACTCCGTTCAGTTGATCGGTTTCGGTACATTCAGCTCAGGCAAGCGCGCCGCTCGTATGGGCCGCAATCCTAAGACAGGTGAGCCACTCAAGATTGCTGCAGCGAAGACCGTGAAGTTCTCTGCTGGTAAAGCATTCAAAGACTCAGTTAACAAGCGTAAGAAGTAATTAGCGCTAGCTGAATCAAAAGCCCGGTTCTGTCGGGCTTTTTTGTTAGCGTTATTTAACTTTGAACCAGTCGCCGGTGACGGTGAATACTCATTAAAATACCAGCCCCAAATCCTAAGGTAACGAGTGCAGTGCCGCCATAAGTCATGAGTGGTAATGGCACGCCAACGACGGGTAAAATGCCGCTCACCATACCAATATTGACGAAGGCGTAGGTGAAAAAGATCATGGTGATTGCTCCACCCAATAAGCGGGTAAACATCGTGGGGGCCCCTGCAGAAATCGCGAGACCGCGCTTAACCAAGGCAAAGAATAAGCCGAGCAACAATAAGTTGCCCAGAAATCCAAATTCTTCCGAGTAGACTGCGAAAACAAAATCAGTGTGTTTTTCTGGAATAAATTCCAGGTGGGACTGGGTGCCTTGTCCCCAGCCTTTTCCAAAAAATCCACCAGAGCCGATTGCAATTACTGATTGAATCGTATGAAATCCTTTACCAAGGGGGTCGGAGGAGGGATCAAGCAAGGTACAGATCCGATTTTTTTGATAGCTATGCAAGAGTGGCCAAGTGACATCACTAGCGCAAATGCTTCCACGGAAAATGATAAGTAGCAATACACCAACAGCAAGCACTCCAATTACCGGCAGAATCCAACGCCACGGCAAGCCTGCAAAAATAATCACGTAGAGCCCAGCAGCAAACACCAAAAGCGCTGTTCCCAGATCCGGCTGACGAGCAATTAGCAGTACTGGAATAGCAAGAATGACAGCGGCAACCAAATAGTCCCAGCCATTCTGAATGCCTTCGCGTCGCTGAAAGTACCACGCCAACATGAGTGGCATCGCAATCTTCATGAGCTCTGATGGTTGAATCACAATTCCTACATTGACCCAGCGTCGAGCCCCTTTTTTAACAAGGCCAAAAATCGCGACCGCAATCAGTAGGACTACGCCAATAACATAAATCCATACAGCAGCTGTCTCAAGCCACTTAGGCGGAATGTATGAAACGACCCACATGACTAAAAAAGCCAAGACTAAATTACGAATTTGATCGGACAGCAAGACGGGTGTATTTTGACTTGCGGATAAAAACGTAATCGAACTCAGTATCGCAATGCCTAAAAATATTAATCCAAGCTGAGGATCCAGCCCGGAAAAGAAGCGGTAGATGCGTTTCTTTATGGCGCTCTTTTCCATTCTGGAATCTCCTTAGGCCATTTGCCATTGATATAAAAGTCGAGTGCTTTGCGTGCAATGGGGGCAGCATGCTGGCCACCAAATCCGGCGTTTTCAACAACCAGCGCAATCACAATCGTCGGTTTTTCTGCGGGAGCAAAGGTAATAAAAAGGGCATGATCCCGCAAAAATTCGGGGGTGCTTGCGTGGTTGTATTCCTTCGAATTCAAGCTAAAGACTTGCGATGTTCCGGTCTTACCCCCGCTGGTAAAGGGAGCATCTTTAAACGACCTTGCAGAGGTGCCCGTTTGATTGGTAGCCACCATGGCCTTTTTGATCACTTCAATGTTTTCTCGCTTGAGATTAATGCGGTAACTTTCTTTTGGTGTGATGAGATTTTGTTGGCGCGTAAAAGGATCCTCAATTGCATTCACTAAATTTGGTTTCATCACGACACCATCGTTGACAACATTTGCCAAGGCGTGCGCAACTTGCAGTATCGAAAAGGAGTTGTAGCCCTGGCCAATGCCAAGGGAAATGGTTTCGCCTTCGAACCACTTTTGCTGCTCCGTCTTTTTAAAAGCCGTTTTTTTCCATGCTGTGGATGGCAAAATACCAGCAACTTCACCCTCCAAATCAATGCCAGTCCTCTGACCAAACCCTAAGGGCTTCATAAAGTCATGCATCGCATTGACGCCCATGTCTCTTGCTAAAAGGTAATAGTAGGTATCACAGGATTCCACAATCGACTTTTCCATATCGACAATCCCATGCCCTGCTCTTTTTTCATCGCGGAAGGTGTGGGTGCCTAGAGTAAAAAATCCCGGGTCATTAATAGTCTGCGAAGGCGAGCGCATGTTGAGCTCGAGGGCGGCCAATGCCATAAACGGCTTATAGGTTGATGCAGGGGAGTAAAGGCCCTTGAGTGGGCGGTTATAAAGCGGTTTACTCTTAGATTCGTTCAATTCTTTCCAGGTGACTGAATCGATTCCTTCCACAAAGTCATTCGGATTGAAATTGGGTTTGGAAACAAATGCCAAAATATCCCCCGTGGCCGGTTCGATTGCTACAAAGGCGCCACGAAAGTTGCCGTACAACTGCTCGACCAAGTATTGCAGCTTGATGTCGACCGACAAAATGACATTTTTTCCTGGTTTTGAGGGAAAGCTTGACAGCGTACGAATAGGCTTACCGCCAGCAGTGATTTCCACTTGATCGTAGCCAGGCACTCCGCGCAGAACGTGCTCGTAACTCTGCTCTATGCCGATCTTCCCGACATACTGAATCCCAGGCAAGAATGCATTCTTTAATTCATTGCCATCTTCCGACTCAGTTGGGCTATTCATTTCGGACTGCATACGCTCTTTGTCTTTTTGGGACACGCGGCCGATATAACCAATCATGTGGGAGGCAAGTTCGTTGTAGGGGTACTCCCGAAAATTACGAGAGCTTATTTCTACACCGGGAAAGCGATATCGGTTCGCCATAAAGCGGGCCGTCTCTACCTCATTGAGCATCGATCGCAAGGGGAAGGTCCCCATATTGCGCGCATCTTCTAGGGAGCGTTTAAAGTTGCGGCGATCACGTGGACTAATCGCAATAATCTCAGATAGATCATCCACTAATTGATCGACATTGCCCTGTATCTCACTCACGTTAACATCTAAAGTGAGTGCCGAATAATTGCGACCAATGACAATGCCATTGCGATCAATCAATAGACCCCGCATTGCCGGCGCAGGAACAATGGCAATGCGATTATTTTCAGCTAAGGTGGAGTACTTGCTGTGATTGATTATCTGCAACCAAACCAATCGGGTTAATAAAATCAAAAAGCAAACCGTGACAAAAATAATAGCAATTTGAGCGCGACCTTGAAATGAGTGGAGGTCGGGTTTTTTGAATGATGCCATTTGAATTGGTCGGAATGCTAAAGTGGGCGGTTGTGGTCAACATCAATCGGACGTCGCTGTGGTGCAAGCAATACCTTGGTTGCCAGTGGCCAAAGCGCCGCTTCAATCATGCCCTGCAGAATGCCACCAAGACCCCACCAGTAAACTGAGCCGGTTAAAAGCCAATGTACCAGTACTGGGAAAATGGATACCAGCATGAAGATGGGTAATAAATGCAGGGCCTGGGTGAAGACCTGCAGGGTGGCAATACGACGATGCCAAGAAACGGCAAGGTAAGCAACGAGGGCGTAGCTGAAGGCATGCAAGCCAAGCAAATCCGCATTATGAACATCCATGACGAGACCCAGTAGGGATGCCCACACTACGCCAACGTAGCGATGCTGGTGGATATTCCAAAACACAATGCAGATGATGAGCCAATCAGGTACCCATGGATGATTACCCAGTGGCAACAAATTGAGAAGCAGGGCGCAAAACAAACTAACAAAGATGAAGATCGGATTAACCGGGCGCAGAATATAGCCACTTTGAAAATCAATCATGGCATACCTCGCGTGCGGGTTTTACGGCGACCTGGCGCATTTTCTGGATTAGTAGTGCTGGGTTTGGCATCCCACTGGGGGTCATACAAAAGAGCCAGCGCCTGCCGATGTCTATTAATGCCTGCTACTGGCACACAAAATACATTGGCTGTATTTTTATCTAGATTGCGTTCAATCCGCGTAATCATCGCGACTGCAAAACCAGGTGGATAGGTTCCATCTATCCCGGAGGTCAACAGAATGTCCCCTACCTCGAGGTCGCTGGCAACCGGTAGGTAACGTAATTCCAATAAATTCCCTCGCCCGGTACCAAATACAGCTGCACGCAGGCCATTACGCGCGACTTGTACAGGAACAGCAAAGTCCCGATCTTCCAATAGAGAAACTTCAGCAGATCCTGCATATAAACGCACAACTTGACCCAGAATGCCGGAGTCGCTGGCAATGGGGTTGCCTAGTTTTAAGCCATCATCGGCGCCACGATCGATAACCACGCGTTGGGAAATCGGATTAGTCGGGTTGTATAGGATTTCTACGGGGAGGGTTGTGTAAGCAACTTCTTTTTGTAGGTTAAAAAGCTGGCGTAAGTTTTGATTTTCAACGCGCAACAATTCAGACTGATTAGCAAGCAGCGTCAGCTCCATTTGCCGTTGCTTTAGTTCAGCATTTTCAGCAGCCAAGGTAGCTCGTGAAGTTAGGTAGGTGCCGCTTGCCGAAAATAGATTTCGCGGCAACTGCATGACGTACTCCAGTGGACGTAATCCCATATTGACGTAATCACGCACGAGATCAATTGTCTTAAAACGAAAGTCGATCAACATCAAGGCAGTGCTGATCGACAGACACACTGCGAGTTTGACCAGAGCAGGTATGCCCTGTTTGAAGAGGGGCGGGGCGCTGTGTTGCAAGACCTTATCTGACTAAGGTCGACTTACTCTTGCGAGAAGACTCCACTTAGCTTGTCCATGCGTTCTAAGGCGATGCCACAACCGCGAGCAACGCACGTTAATGGATCCTCGGCCACATGAATGGGTAGGCCCGTCTCTTCCATCAGCAAGCGATCGAGGTCGCGTAAGAGGGCGCCACCACCAGTAAGCATGACACCGCGCTCCGCAATATCAGACGCCAGCTCAGGCGGGGTTTGCTCCAAAGCGGCCTTGACTGCCGTGACAATTTGGTTAAGGGGGTCGGTGAGGGCCTCTAGAATTTCATTGCTAGTTACCGTAAAGCTGCGCGGAATACCTTCTGCTAAGTTACGACCTTTCACTTCCATCTCACGCACCTCGGCACCTGGGAATGCAGAGCCGATGGTTTTTTTGATCAGCTCCGCGGTTTGTTCGCCAATCAGCATGCCGTAGTTGCGGCGAATGTAGTTGGTAATGGCTTCATCAAACTTATCGCCACCGACACGGACAGAGCCTTTGTAAACAGTACCGCCTAATGACATCACGCCAACTTCGGTTGTGCCGCCACCAATATCCACCACCATTGAGCCAGCTGCCTCAGATACCGGCAGTCCAGCACCAATTGCCGCAGCCATTGGTTCTTCAATTAAAAATACTTGCGATGCCCCAGCACCCAAAGCAGATTCGCGAATAGCGCGACGTTCAACCTGAGTTGATCCGCAAGGGACGCAAATGATGATGCGTGGGCTGGGACGCAGTAATTTGCTTTCATGCACCATCTTGATGAACTGCTTGAGCATTTGCTCGGTGATCGTGAAGTCGGCGATTACGCCATCTTTCATTGGGCGAATGGCTTCAATATTGCCCGGAACGCGCCCAAGCATTGCTTTGGCTTCTGTGCCCACAGCCAAAATGGTTTTTTTACCATTGGGCCCGCCCTCTTGGCGAATTGCAACCACCGACGGCTCATCAAGCACAATACCTCGATCACGCATGTAAATTAGGGTGTTGGCAGTACCTAGGTCAATTGCCAGGTCGTTCGAAAAATAGTTGCGGAAAAAACCAAACATAATGGAAGTGAGAAAATAATAGAGTTAATGAATTTAGAGATCAATGATACCCTAGCGCCCCATGAAACTTGATGATGTTCAGCGCATAGCGCACCTCTCCCGCCTTGAGCTAAGCCAAGCAGAAGCCGAGCTTGTCTTAGCTCAATTGCAGGCTATTTTTACCCTGGTGGAAGAAATGCAGGCCGTTGATACCAGCAATTACGCCCCTTTGGCACATCCGATCCTGTTTTTACGCGATTTGGCCCAGCCACTTCGTCCAGACCGGGTTACGGAGCAGGATCACCGCAAGCAAAATATGCAATCAGCGCCAGCCCAGCAGGATGGTTATTTTCTGGTGCCAAGGGTGATCGAATGAGTTGGCATTTATCCTCAGTAGCTATGCTGGCTAAGGCCCTAGAGGCTAAAACAGTCTCCAGCACTGAACTTGCAGGCTATTTTTTATCCCGTATTCAGGTGGGCACACGGTGGAATGCCTTCCTGGATGTCAACCCAGACTTAACGATGGAGCAAGCTGCTAGCGCCGATCGCATTCGGGCAGCAGGCAAGGCCGGCCAATTGACCGGCATCCCTCTGGCTCACAAGGATGTTTTTGTCACCCGCGGCTGGAAGTCAACTGCCGCTTCAAAGATGCTGCTCGGCTACCAAAGCCCATTTGATGCAGCAGTGGTTGAGCGATTGGGCATGCCCAGTGAGGAAAATCCAGGCGGTGCAGGCATGGTTTGCTTGGGCAAGGCCAATATGGATGAATTTGCGATGGGCTCTTCCAATGAAAATTCAGCTTTTGGTCCGGTCCTTAACCCCTGGAACCCAGAATGTGTAGCTGGCGGCTCTTCTGGCGGCTCTGCCGCTGCAGTAGCTGCCGGCTTGGCCCCGATCGCCACCGGAACCGATACCGGCGGCTCGATTCGTCAACCGGCTGCACTGTGCGGTCTTACCGGAATTAAGCCCAGTTATGGACGGGTATCCCGCTACGGCATGATTGCCTACGCCTCATCTTTAGATCAGGCAGGGCCGATAGGTAAAACCGCCGAAGACTGCGCTCTGTTGCTGAGTGCAATGTCACACCATGATCCACGAGATTCAACATCTTTGGCCGATTCGGGCGAGGATTATGGCCGGTATCTGAATGCAGCATGGGACGCTAGCGCCGCAGCAGCAAAGCCGCTAACTGGATTGCGCGTAGGTTTACCAATAGAATTTTTCTCCGAAGGTCTGGCAGATGGGGTTGCAAAGTCGGTACGCGAGGGCGCAAACCAATTACAGGCCCTAGGCGCAACCTTAGTGGAAGTTAGCCTGCCGAAAACAAAACTCTCGATTCCGGTTTATTACGTGCTTGCTCCAGCCGAAGCATCGAGTAATTTAAGTCGATTTGATGGTGTTCGCTATGGCCATCGTACCAATGAATACCGTGATTTATCCGAGATGTATAAAAAGTCTCGGACCGAAGGATTTGGAGCGGAAGTCAAGCGCCGCATCTTAATTGGCAGTTATGTTTTATCGCATGGTTACTACGACGCTTACTACTTGCAGGCCCAGCGCATTCGCCGCATCATCGCTGCGGATTTTCAAACTGCGTTTGCGCAGTGCGACCTCATTCTGGGGCCGGTCACGCCAGACGTTGCTTGGAAGTTTGGTGAAAAATCAAACGACCCCTTGCAAATGTACCTGGCTGATATTTATACCTTGTCCACCAACCTCGCGGGCTTGCCAGCGATGAGCGTGCCGTGTGGATTTAGTCAAGACTTACCGATCGGCATGCAACTGATAGGCAATTATTTTTCAGAAGCGCGGCTCTTGCAAGTGGCGCATCAATTTCAGCAGGCTACCGATTGGCACCTGCACCAACCCAGCGAGGTGCTGTAATGCAGTGGGAGGTCGTGATCGGTCTGGAGACGCATACCCAACTGCGGACTGAATCCAAAATTTTTAGCGGCGCCAGCACGCAATTTGGTGCCGACGTTAATACACAAGCTTGCCCGGTTGATTTAGCGTTACCGGGCGTGCTGCCGGTTTTAAATCGCCAGGCAGTCGAGCATGCCATTCGCTTTGGTTTGGCAATCGACGCAGCAATTTCACCCGTCAGCATCTTCGCGCGAAAAAATTATTTTTATCCGGATCTTCCGAAGGGCTACCAAATTAGCCAGTATGAAATTCCAGTTGTCCTGGGTGGCCACCTCGAAATCGTCGTTGGCGACACCACAAAAGTAATTCAATTAACGCGCGCGCACTTGGAAGAAGATGCTGGTAAATCCGTGCACGAGGATTTTATTGGCCCGCATGGCGAGCCTTCCAGTGGTATCGATTTAAACCGTGCAGGTACACCGCTTTTGGAAATTGTGACGGAGCCAGTGATGCGCAGTGCTGCCGAGGCGGTAGCCTATGCAAAAACCTTGCATAGTTTGGTGGTGTGGCTTGGGGTATGCGATGGCAATATGCAAGAGGGCTCCTTTCGCTGCGATGCCAACGTATCGGTACGCCCCCTGGGGAAGGCGGCTTTTGGCACTCGCTGTGAAATTAAGAATTTAAACTCATTCCGCTTTTTAGAAGAGGCGATTCAATATGAAGTCCGTCGGCAGATTGAGCTAATTGAAGACGGCGGTACAGTAGTACAAGAAACACGTTTGTATGATCCGGACAAGCAAGAGACACGCAGCATGCGCAGCAAAGAAGACGCGCAAGATTACCGCTATTTTCCAGACCCCGATTTGTTGCCGCTGGTGATTGATGAGGTCTGGATTGAGTCTATCCGTTCGACTATGCCAATCCTGCCAGCCCAGCTCAAACAGCAGTGGCAAGATGACTTTGGTTTGAGCCTCTACGATGCCGAGCTATTAACGCAAGATCGTGCTACGGCAACACTTTTCGAAGAGCTGCTAACGATACTAGGCAAGCCCTTAGCAAAGGCAGCAGCCAACTGGATGACCGGTGACTTTGCATCGACTTTAAATCGGGCCGGGATGTCCGCTGCCGATTCGCCCCTAAATGCAGCGCATCTGGCCCCACTCCTTAGTCGAATGGCCGACGGAACCATCTCCAATAAGATTGCGAAAGATATTTTTGCTGACTTATGGAAAGAGGCTTTAGACGGTCAGCTCAAGAGCACAGTGGATTCGATTATCGAGTCAAAAGGCCTCAAGCAAATTAGTGATAGCGGTGAGCTCGGCGCCTTGATTGACCAGGTGATGCAAACCAATAGCGCATTTGTGGATGAGTTTCGTGCTGGTAAGGAAAAAGCATTTAATGCCCTCGTTGGGCAGGTTATGAAGGCCTCGCAAGGCAAGGCAAATCCACAGCAGGTGAATGAATTGCTGCGTAAAAAATTGAGCTAGGAATAAGCATGAGTGAGATTGATTCAACCCAAGCAGAGCAAGAGGCGCTCGTAGCCGAATGGCTGCGCGCAACTCCCGGATTTTTTGAGCGCTATGCCGAGCTACTAAATGACATCCGCCTAAAGCACCCCCACGAGGACCGCGCCATTTCGTTACAAGAGCGTCAAATGTCCTTGTTGCGTAATCAAAATACAGAACTCAATCGTCGCCTAAGTGAAATGCTGCATTTTGGCAGCCGCAACGATAAAACCCAACAAGGGCTAGTCGCCTGGTTACTGATGCTCATGAAAGCAAGCAGTCAAGCGGATGTCGAGCTTGCGGTTACGGCTGGCCTTGCGCAGGTATTTGAAGTGGATGCGGTGCGTATTTTGAGCCCCAATGCAGCCTATGCCCCTTGGATTGCAAAGCCCTTGTGTGGCCCGCTTGCTGACTTATCCCAAGCGGATAATGGTCTTCTCTCGCAATCCGTTGCACTCGATGCCGCATGGCAAAGCATGGTGGCGATCGGCTTGCCTTTGCAGGGTCACCCACCTGCTGTGCTGCTCTTAGCGAGTCACGATGCCACTCGTTTTACCGTCGATATGGGCGCGTTTTATCTGCAGCAGATTGCGCAGCTCACTGCGGCCGCCCTAGACCGAGTCGGAGCCTATGAAGCCCCCCTCGGCTGATCTGCACTCCCAGGTGCAGGCGTATTTGCACGAGCTGCATGTATTGCGGCAACTTTCTCCCCACACCATCAAAGCCTATCAAGCAGACTTAAGTGAGCTCCATGAATCGGCGCAGGAGGATGGTTTAGATTTAATTGCAGTTACGAATAGCCATATTCGTCGCTGGGCAGCCCGTATGCACTCCAAGGGCAAATCACCTAGGACAATTGCTCGCACCTTGTCAGCGTGGCGGGGTTGGTACGACTGGCTATCCCAGAAGCAGGATCAGCCGACTTTAAAAGCAAACCCGGTGGACGATGTAAAGGCACCCAAGCGCTCACGGGCGCTACCCAAAGCGCTCTCTGTTGAGCAAGCCCTGGCATTAATCAATCAAGCAATCCTCGAGGCCAAAGCCAATCCTGGCCTAGAAACCGTACGCGATGCCGCCATCATTGAGTTGCTGTATTCCTCTGGCCTACGCTTATCCGAACTGTTGGGGATTGATGTGGCCCCCAGTCAGGATCGCGCATATGAATCTGCGGGTTGGTTGGATTGGGATTCGGCAGAGGTGACGGTCCTAGGTAAAGGGGGCAAGCGCAGAAGTGTGCCTGTTGGAAAGGCCGCAATGTCTTCACTTCGAGCATGGCTAGAAATGCGACAGCAGCTGCAGTTTGCACAGGCTACGCCTGCATTGTTTTTGGGTAGCAGAGACGCGCGCTTATCGCCTAGAACCGTTCAGGCACGCTTGCGCAGCTTGGCGATCCGCGCCGGCTTACCGACCCATGTTCACCCACACATGATGCGGCACAGTTTTGCTAGCCACGTTCTGCAGTCATCCCATGATCTGCGGGCAGTCCAGGAAATGCTGGGGCATGCCAGTATTGCCAGTACGCAAATTTATACCGCCTTGGATTTTCAACACCTCGCGCAAGCCTATGATTTAGCTCATCCTCGCGCGAAGGCGGGGCGGACAAAGTAAATCTAGGCCAATACACTCGCGGAACTCGGTAAGATGATGGGTTAGCTCAAACGAATTTAGGCAGCTGCATTTTTACAACGGCATTCACGATAGCGAAAGCAACAAGACCATGGCATTAATACCCGTTACCATTTTGACTGGCTTCTTGGGAAGCGGTAAAACCACCCTGCTTAAACACATTCTGACCGAACAACACGGCAAAAAAATTGCGGTGATTGAAAACGAGTTTGGCGAAGAGAACATCGATAACGATATTCTGGTCCAAGAGAGTCAAGAACAAATTGTGCAAATGAGCAATGGTTGTATTTGTTGCACGATTCGGGGCGACTTGGTAGAGGCCTTGAATCAGCTGTGGGAGCAGCGCCGCGATAAGAAAATTCAGTTCGAGCGGGTGGTGATCGAAACCACTGGGGTTGCTAATCCTGGGCCGGTAGCCCAAACCTTCTTTATGGACGATGACGTCGCTGATCACTATGTGCTGGATGCAATTGTTACCCTGGTGGATGCCAAGCACGGTCAGCAGCAGCTGAGCGAGCATGAGGAGGCGCAGCGCCAAGTGGGCTTTGCTGACCAAATTTTTATTACCAAAACCGATCTCGTAACGGATGCCGATGTCGCGGCACTGCGCGAACGACTGATGCACATGAACCCCCGCGCGCCAATTAAAGCGATTACCAAGGGAGTGGTGCCACTCAATGACGTCCTGGATTTAAAGGGATTCAATCTTAATGCGAAATTAGACATAGATCCGCACTTTTTGGAACAGGAAGACCACAATCACGACGATTGCGGGCATGATCATAGCCACGACCATGATCACGCCACCTGCGGGCACGATCATAGCCACGAAACACACCAACACCATGGACATCATGGCCATACTGACCGGATTCAGTCATTTGTATTTAGGAGCGATCGCCCCTTTGATCACAATAAGTTAGAAGACTTCTTGGGTGGCATTTTGGAGGTGTTTGGCGAGAAAATGCTGCGCTATAAAGGGGTGCTCTATGTAAAAGGCAGCAAGCGAAAAGTGGTGTTTCAGGGGGTGCATCAAATGATGGGCAGCGATATGGCCGGCCTTTGGGGTGCGGAACCCAAGCAAACCCGGATGGTCTTTATTGGTATTGATTTACCCAAAGATACCCTAATGGCCGGACTAGAGGGGTGTTTGGCGTAGTACAATCCGCCGCCACAGGCCTGATTCGCTTAATGTAACAAATTGGCAGTAAAACAGCAGTGAGTAGCAGTAAAACTTTGGCAGAATGGGGCAATAGTGCTCCAAATCCATGGAAAGAATGACATGACGGTAAAAACACCCAGCTCGAAGAGCCCCAAGGCAGCGACGGGCGCAAGCACGAAAACGGCTAGCAAATCGACGGCATCCTCAAAAGTGGTTCCACTGACTGATGCAGAATTACTCAAAATGTCTGAAAAAGACTATATGAATAAAGCGCAGCTCGCATTCTTCCGCTTAAAGTTGGTGACCTTGAAAGACGACCTACTCAAGAATGCCTCAGAAACAACCGAGCACTTGCGTGAGAATATTTTGGTTCCCGATCCAGCCGATCGCGCCACCATCGAAGAAGAGCATGCACTTGAATTGCGTACGCGCGATCGTGAGCGCAAATTACTCAAAAAAGTCGAGCAAGCATTAGCCCGTATTGAATCGGGTGAGTATGGTTGGTGCGAAGAGACTGGCGAGCCAATTGGCTTATCCCGCCTGATCGCACGCCCTACTGCTAACCTATCGCTCGAAGCGCAAGAGCGCCGTGAGCTGCGTCAAAAATTATTCGGCGATTAATTTCTACTCTTAATTGCTTATTTCGGAATGACTAAACCAATGCCAACCATTGCGGATATTTCTCCCTTATTGAAAGCGGAAATATTGGCAGAAGCGCTGCCGTATATCCGTCAGTACCACGGCAAGACCATCGTGATTAAGTACGGCGGGAATGCCATGGTGGAAGAGCGGCTGAAGGAAAGTTTTGCGCGTGACGTGATTTTGCTCAAGCTGGTTGGTATGAATCCAGTCGTGGTGCATGGCGGCGGGCCACAGATTGATGAAGCGCTAAAAAAGATTGGCAAGACCGGCACCTTTATTCAAGGCATGCGCGTAACCGATGAAGAAACCATGGAAGTGGTGGAATGGGTTCTAGGCGGCGAAGTGCAGCAAGACATCGTGATGTTGATTAATCACTTTGGCGGTCAGGCGGTAGGCCTAACTGGCAAGGATGGTGGTTTGATTCATGCCCGTAAGATGTTGGTCGCCGATGAAAAAAATGCAGGTGGCACCATTGATTTGGGTTTTGTGGGCGAGATCGAGGCCATTAATCCGGCGGTTGTAAAAGCGCTGCAAGACGACGCCTTCATTCCCGTGATATCGCCGATCGGCTTTAGTGCTCAGGGCCAAGCATTTAATATCAATGCCGATCTAGTAGCCGGTAAAATGGCTGAAATATTGGGCGCTGAAAAATTGGTCATGATGACCAACATTCCTGGCGTTATGGATAAAAGCGGTAATTTGTTAACCGATTTAACTGCCCGTGAAATCGATGCCCTATTTGCGGATGGAACCATTTCAGGCGGAATGCTGCCCAAGATTTCATCGGCTTTAGATGCTGCTAAGAGTGGCGTGAACTCCGTACATATTATTGATGGCCGCATTGAGCACTCCCTTCTGTTGGAAATTCTGACCGAGCAGGCGTTCGGTACGATGATTCGTTCTCGGTAAGTGGTACATTAAATAGTCATGAGCACAAATCCACCCAACGACGATGTGAGCGCAGAAGCGCCTACAGAAGAAAAGACGCGGAAGCGTCCGCGTCCGGGTGAGCGTCGCCTGCAAATTTTGCAAGTACTGGCGGAGATGCTGCAAAATCCGCGGGGTGAACGTGTAACGACTGCTGCATTAGCAGCGAAAATTAATGTTTCTGAGGCTGCGCTGTATCGCCATTTTGCAAGCAAGGCGCAGATGTTCGAAGGCCTCATCGCTTTTATCGAGCAGACCGTCTTTGGTTTAATTAACCAGATCAATCAAAAAGAAGAGTCGGGCTTGGCTCAGACCCGCGGCATTCTGCAAATGCTCTTGGTGTTCGCTGAAAAAAATCCAGGCATGACGCGGGTGCTGCTAGGCGATGCTTTACTGCAAGAGGATGATCGTTTGCAAGATCGCATTTCTCAAGTGCTCGACCGAGTAGAGGCATCCCTAAAGCAATCCTTGCGTATCGGCCAGTCACAAGGAAGTACGCCAGGAAGTGCAGGCCACGATGACGTTGCAGTTAGTGCC